>NZ_JBMFIW010000018.1:0-35944 GCF_049974385.1 Caldisphaera sp.
CTATAAAGAATACGTAAAATTTTTAGAAAATTATGTTGCAGGATTTAGTGTACTAACAGAAGAAAAATACTTCAATGGTTCTTACGATATTTTAAATAATATAGCCAAATTAACATCAAAACCCATTTTAATGAAAGATTTTGTAGTTACATTTGATCAAATAGAAAGCGCATATAATCTAGGAGCAGATGTTGTATTGTTAATAGCCTCAATTATTTCCGAAAAAGAATTGGAAAATTTAATAAATGAAATAAAAAATTATGGTATGGAATCCTTAGTTGAAATACATGATCAAAACGAACTAGAAGTTGTCATAAATTATAATCCAAGCTTTGTAGGAGTTAATTCTAGAAATCTTTTCAATTTGAGTATTGATTTAAATAATGCAGTTAAGTTAATTGAAAAAATTCCAAAGAACTTCATAAAAATTGCAGAAAGCGGATTAAAAAATAGAAACGATATAGATATTTTTAAATCTCATGGAGCTGATGCATTTTTAATTGGAAGTTCTTTAATGAAAGATCCGCATTTAATAATTTCTTTAATTTAATTAATTATTAATAAATACTATTATCATGATAAGATACATCACAAATGATGAGAAATTAAAATTTAAATAAAATTAAAATTTATTAGCTATATAAAATCAAATAATAAAAATTTTAAATTAAATTTGCATTGATAATTTGTTTATAATATCATATGAAAATCAAATACTTCCGTGTATGGATATAATTTCGTCATACTTATCTATCATGTCTAATTCTTTCTTTTCAACATACACCTTATAATATTGTTTTGATATTAAATCGTAAAGAACATCTCCAGTTTGTTGGGCTAAATTATTTAATAATATAGATGAAAGAATGTGACCCTGTTGTCTTAAGAAATCCTTTGAATTAAATTCCGCCTCTTTTGGTGACAAAGAGGAGAAAGACCTCAAAATATCACTTGCTTTATGCAATAAATTTGTTGTGAATTCTTTGTCATAAGAATCGTTTACTAAACTCTTTAAATCTTCTAAATAAACTTCATGAGCCTTTTTCTTTACCATGCTCTCAAGCATGTCTAATGCTTGGATATTGCTTGTTCCTTCCCAAATAGGCGTAATTAGAGCTTCTCTGTGCCATCTTTCTATTGGATATTCATTTAAGAAACCTATTCCTCCAAATGTTTCCATGGCTAGCTGTGTTACCTTTGATGATAATTCGGCAGTAACATTTTTTGCAATGTGTGTTAAGAACCTAGCGTAATGATATTCCTTAGTATATGGAGGTCTTGCATTAATTGAGTTTTGAAATTCGCCAATTGCCTTATAAGTTAATGCCAATCCCCCTTCAATGCTTATTTCCATATCAAGTAAATCTCTAATCATTAATGGATGTTCAATAATTCTTTTACCGAATGCGTTTCTTTCTCTTGCAAAACCTAATGCCTCTAGATAAGCTTTCCTAGCTACACCCATCGCTCCCACAGCATTGGCTAATCTTGAAACTGTTAAATCTTCCATAATATAATATATCCCTTCATCTTCTTTCCCTATTAAGTCTGCTTCGGAGTTTATTAACTCTACTTCTCCTGTTGGAACAGAGTTCGTTCCGCTCTTGTATTTAAGCCTCCTGATATAGTAATTTAATTCCCCTTTAGAATTGTACCTAGGCAATAAATACAGGGCTAAACCTTTAGCTCCTTCTCTTCCCTTCTCTGGTCTTGCTGAGACTAATGAAATGTCTGCAATACCAGCTCCGCTTGAAAAATATTTGTAGCCATTAAGCAAGTATTTTTTATCAACCTTTTTAGCTGTTGTTGTATTAGCACCTAAATCGCTTCCTCCTTGGGTTTCAGTAAACCATGTTGCGCCCAACTTTAATTTATTACTTAAACCTACTAGGTTTTTGTATTCGTTTTTCAAGTCACCTTCTGCATATTTATTTAAAGCATATGCAGTTTGTATTGTTATTGTTAATATACAAGATAAACCAGGATCCCCTATCAAATATATTCCAGCATAATGATCATGCCACGTTCCGTTATCAAAGGGATATTTATTGACACCATAATTCATTATGAGCTCATTTACTATATACCTTTCATACGGATCTAGCCATGTATAATCAACTCTTTCTCCCTTTGCTCCCCAATAAATTAATCTCGGCAAGCTTTCTAAATCAACTCTATATGTTGATTCATAAACTTCTTTTCCAACAAATTTTCCTAATTCTGTGAAGTCATTTTTTGACTTTGTATATATTTTAAGAAGATCTTTCAAGGGTTTATCCAAAGCATAATGATTTAGCCCATAAGCGTAGGATATACCTTCTAAACCGTTCAGTGGCACTTTTATCACCTTTTTAATTATTAATTATAAATTTTTTATGTTTTATAATTACCACTTTTATTACTTTTCGCTATAACATCTTTTAAAACCTTTTTGTCTATTTTTCCAGTGCCAGTTAATGGAATATCGTTGACAAATATTATATCGTCAGGAACCCAGAATTTGCTAATCTTTCCATCGTTAACATATTTGTTTAAATGACTAAGTATTTTTTCTTTAGCATCTTGAGTTTCCTTAGAGAGTTTTACTATTGCAATAGGCCTTTCTCCCCACTTTTCATCTTTTTTAGCTATTACAGCTACCAATGATACAAATGGTAGTTCTGATATAGCGGCCTCTAATATACTAGAAGGTATCCATTCACCTCCACTCTTTATAACATCCTTCATTCTATCTAGAACAACTAATCCGCCATCATCAGCAATATACCCAATATCACCGGTTTTGAACCAGCCATCTTGTGTGAAAGATTCAGCTGTTTTTTCTTTATCATTATAATAACCACTTGGCATCCATGGTGCTCTAAACAAAATTTCTCCTGGTTCTTTTTCTGATTTGGATTCAATTTTAAATTCTGCCATAGGAACTGGATGAGTTACTTTATGATATTCTAATAACCCATTAGATGTATATTCTGTTTCTATAGTTATTGAAGCAGCAAGCATATCTGTACCACCATAAATTGCCGAAAAACGCATGTTGTTATCTTTCATCTTTTTTACTAAGCCATCAGGTATTGCGCTTCCTCCAATTAGTACTTTTAATCCTTTTTTACTTAGACCTGCATCAAAGAGCATTTGCATCATGGTAGGAACAACGCTAATCCATGTAACTTTTTCTCTTTCAATTGTTTCTACAGCAATTTTTGGATCAAACTTTCCTCCATAAACAAGTTTCGCCCCGATAAGAGGCGCTATTATAAGAGATCCCCACGATAATATATGATATATTGGTATTTGGGGAAACATTACATCATTTTGAGTTAATTTAGCTGGAGCATTATAATATGACAACTGATTTAAAATTGATAATGCTCCGCTTATCATTTTTTCATGATTATACATAACCGCTTTTGGCAAGCCAGTAGTTCCGCTTGTAAAAAGTATGACTGCATTGTCATGTTTTTCAGATTCAGGTTTTCCTTCTTCCATATTAAACTTTAATTCATCGAAAGAAATTACTTGCTCATTCCTTTTTGATTTAACGAGATCAGCATAATCCTTGAATAATCTTTCATATATAAAATACTTTGAATTAGCTTTATTTAATGTATATAACAATTGATCTGGCGGGAGTCTCATGTTTATAGGGTATGCAATCGCTCCCATAGAAGTAATGGAATAAATTAATGTTAAAAATTTTATACTATTTAATCCTATAATCGATACTACATCTCCTTTTTTAACTCCATTATTTTTTAAGTAAGTTATTAGTCTTAAAGAATCATTGTAAATCTCCTTATAATTCTTCTTTTCATTAACATCAACAACTTCTTGCTTTGGGAATAATGTAGAGGCACGCCTTAATACATAGGGGAATGTCAACAATTTTATCACCTTCTAAACAATTAAGATTCCTAATATAAATACTTTTATTACAAAAATTTTTATAATAAATATTCATAATAAGTCTTTTAAGTATTAGTCAATTTTTAAATTTTTTAACAAATATATAATAGTTCTAAAATTTAATTAAAGTTATTTCAAATTTTACATATCTATCTTTACAATAAAATGGTTGTTTTTTAAATTTCTTAGTTTTAGGCATTATTTAATTCTTTTAATTCAATTATGTCTCCTTCATCTGAAAACTTAACGTAAAATTTATATGATCTTTCACTATCTTTTGCTTCTATTGTTCTACCTTTATAAAAATTCCCCTTTATATCTATATAATCTATTCTATTAAGTTTTCCTCTTTTCTTTGCTTCATTAATAATATTTTTAAATGCCTTAGCGCAAATATCGCAACAGAAGAATAAATTATGACCCTCTATTATTTCATAATGATTTCCCCAAGTTCCTCCACATAGAGCACAGCCAGTCTCTTTAGTACCAGCTTGATATCCGTTAACTACAACTATCATTGTCTTATCACCTCTATTATTTCAGGTTCAAACTGCATTGCCCTTTCTAATCTTGCAAAAAGATATTTATCTAAAGCCTCTAGAGACTTTAAGACTGTTACCTTAATGTTTTCAACACTTTTTCTTGTATCTGCATATCTTTCTATTAGATTTAGTGCTTCTGCAGCATGACCCACATCAGCTTCATAGCCTTCTCTCAAGAAGTCCTTAACTTCCTTACTATATTTATCAGAGCTTAGTATCTCTGTGTTGAAATAATGTATTTTTGCGCCATAATTTTTATTTGATCTATCAGCAGCTATTTCTAAGCTGTGCATTGCAGCCATCGTCTCTATCCATGGTCTATTTAGAGCAATATGTCTCCACGTTTCAATGGACTCTTTTGTTAACGGTAAAGGATCTGTGGAAAATATTATCTGTCTGGATAATCCTAAACTTTCTCCCATTCTTATCAACAACTCATAATGCGATGGTTTACCATTTATACCTAAATATTCTGTTGAAATGTTTTCAAGCTCATATTTTATTACATCTTCTTTATCTGTGTTAAAAACTATTAACGATAAAACTTTAACCCAGTTTTGCAAAAAATGTCTATGCTCTAATACATAACCTAGCAGTATTCCTCTTGTGGGCTTTTGCATGGCTAACATAAACGGATGAGGTTTATCAGAATAAAACTTTTCAATAAACCTTCTTCTAATCCATGTAGACAGGCTTTCTGGTTTTTCAAAATAATTATATAGCCATGCTTCTAGTTCTTCTTTTTTTATTTCTTTTTGCGAAACGTTTCTATTTAACCACATAACGTGTTGAGGATCACTCTTTTCATTAGCTATCTTTTCTATATGATCTGAAATATCCACCCAAGAATCTGCTTCGAATCTACAAACCGGACAAATAGGCATGATAACCCTCTTTTTTAAAAGCATTTAAAATTCTTAAACTTTCGTTATAAAAACTTCAAATCAGATTTTAATTTTGCTATTTTAATAATATAAAAGTAAAATACGACAGAAATCTCATTCATTAGAGTCTAATTAAATGTTTTGACTTAAATAGAGCTATAAACATTTTACATATACTCAGAGTTCCTAATAGATGGGAGTGGAAGTTAACTCCTGTTAAGAGATTGGGATAATGGGTTGAAGATCCAGCCCATGGTCTACCGTTAAACAATTGGAGCGATGTAGGTAATTCCCACTAGCTATGAGACGATGAAAGTGAAGGCGGTAAACTACAAACCTATGATCTCCCTAAGGGAACCCTTTGCTCTTCAGGGCGGGAAGGAGGTCGGCTTAATAAAATGTTATGTTTTTGATTAGCATCTTTTAACTTAGAAATACAAATAATATATGAGATAGAATTTAAGAATAAGAAGTTTGAGTGCAATTCATAAAGGTGTAACATTTAAAACTTTGGAGAACTCTTGCCCTTAAGAATTAAAGGGGGTTAACAATATGGATAGATTTAATACTATGATAAAATATTTTAAGTATTTTTCTTATTTAGCGATACTATCTTCATGGATTACTATATTGATTTCTGTTTATTTTAACCCGTGGTTCAAATTAACAAGAAATGCTCTAAGCGATCTTGGCGGTGGAAACCTATTAAGTGGACATCCCCCACCTAAGTATCCTTTTATTTATAATTATGGCATGATAATAACAGGTTTGTTTATGATATTATTTAGCATATATATAATCTATGTATCAAGAAATAAAATTGAAAATTCTGGCGGCACAATTTTTTCTATTTCAGGATTATTTTTGATATTAATTGGCATATATCATGAAGGCACTTATCCTCATGACTTTGTATCAATGTGGTTTTATATAATAACTTCATTTTCTATATTTTTTATTGGTATTTCTATTTTGGCAATAAAAAATTATAAATATGGTTTAACGTTAACTTTGTTACCTATTATTTCATGGTTAATTTATGCATTTGCTGATTTTAAATCGGGAGCCGAAGGAGAAATTTTTGGAATAATAGTAATTCAAATATCTGTAATAATTTACTTGGCCAATTTGAGGCATTATAAATTCAATAGAAGATAAATCAACAAAACTTCATATATATTAATTTTTAATACTTCATCCAGAATACAATATTTGGTGGATATCATGAATGAATTAAACATTGGTGATAAATATTTAGATTTTAGTTTATATAATACAGATTTAAAAGAAATTAAGCTTAGTGATATTTTTAGTAATGGAAAACCCGTGGTATTATTATTCTTTCCGGGAGCCTTTACAAGCGTATGCACAAAAGAACTTTGTACTTTCAGAGATAAAATGGCATTACTCAATAAAGCCAATGCTGTAGTTTTTGGCATAAGTGTTGACAGTCCATTCTCGCTCTCAAAATTTAAGACAGAGAACAAACTGAATTTTGATTTATTGAGCGATTATAACAGGGAAGTTATTAAACTTTATAATGTAGTGCACGAAGATTTAGGCATTATAGGATTACCTAAACTCAAACAGGCAGCCAAGAGAGCAGTTTTTATTTTTGACAAAAAAGGTAATTTAGCATATAAGTGGGTTTCTGATCATCCGGGAAAAGAACCTGATTATGATAAAGTTATTGAAATAGTAAATAGTTTATAATTTTTATTTATATATAATTTTTATAACAACTTTTTTGTTAAATTTTCCTTTCTTTTTTATTTTTTATCAATGTAATCAATAACAATTAAAAACTAAGCTCAACTAAAATTATAAGGAGCTATTGTAATATTAGAAATTGGTGGGATAGATGATAAATGTAGGATTATATTATAAAGTTAAAGAAGGTCATGAGAAAGAATTCGAAAGTATTTTTAACGAAATGGTTAAGGCCTTTAAAAACAGTGATATTGGATTTATAGATGGAAAGCTTTATAAAAGAGTTGATGAACCAAGGGAATACTTAATTTATTCTGAGTGGAAAGATTTAGAATCTTTCAAAAATTTCATAAAGAGTAGAGAATTCAAAAATGCAACAGAATATGGAGCAACAATTTTAGAAAATAAGCCTTATCATAGAATATATAAGGAAATAAACGAATAATTTTTATAAAAGATAACAAAGACAATATAAACACTTACCTTTTAAAATACTAAAAGTTAATACTTTTAAAGAATTATTAATATTGGTGAAACTATGATTAAATTAAAAAGGGTTTATGATAAAGCATCTCCAGATGATGGCTTAAGAATTTTGGTTGAAAGATTATGGCCAAGAGGAATTAAAAAAGAAAATGCAAAAATAGATTTATGGTTTAAGGAGGTTGCTCCAAGTAATGAGTTAAGGAAGTGGTTCTCACATGACCCTAAAAAATGGCTAGAGTTTAAAGAAAAATACTACGAGGAACTAAATAAAAATAGAGAAGCTATTGAAAAGCTCCTAGACATAGTTAAAAATAAAAAAGATGTTACATTAATTTATTCATCAAAAGATAAAGAGCATAATAATGCTGTTGCTTTAAAAGAGTATTTAGAAAATTTTTTATAAATTATCTAAACCCTTGTATTTACCCACTATATTTTCTAAACTATCCCTTTCTCTTATGCCAACAACGTTGTTTTTCTTTAAAATTACTTCAGCCGGTATAGGTCTTAAGTTATAGTTTGATGCCATTGATATTCCATAAGCACCTACATCTAATATTGCTATGTAATCTCCTACTTTAGGTCTTTTTAATCTAACATCTAGAGCTATGTAATCATCTGATTCGCATATAGGACCAACAACATCATATGTTTCTTCTATATCTCCATTTTCATTTAACAATTTAATCCTATGGAAAGCGTTATATAATGCTGGTCTAATTAATGAGTTCATACCTGCATCTATTTGAACATATTTTTTACGCCCGTCTATTTCCTTAATTCCATTTACTCTAGAAATTAGTATAGATGCATTAACAACCAAATACCTACCTGGCTCAATTCTTAATTCCTTATCATAAGGAAATTTATCATTAATAACACTAGCTATTTTATCTGTATCTATATGTTCTCCTGTCATATAATTATAACCAAATCCTCCACCAATATCTATGAAATCTTTTTTCGATAGATTATCAAAAATCTTAGTCATTTTATCAATTAATATTGAATAGGGTTTTTCATCCAATATTCCAGAACCTATATGAGCATGCAATCCATTTATTTCTATGCCTATTTCTTTTGACTTCTCTATTAATTTATTTAAGCTTGAAATATCTACACCAAATTTAGAATACGCTTTACCAGTCATGACTTTTTCGCTAAATCCAGCTTCTATACTTGGGTTTATTCTAACTCCATAATTTTTAAATCTTAATCCTTTAGAATTTTCTAGCATATCTAATGAATCAAGAATTAAAGTATCAACGCCATAGATACTAGCAACATTTAATTCTTCTTTAGATGCATTTGGAGGTGCAAATGAAATATCCTTTCCATTAAACCCAATTTTTTCAGCCAAAATAAACTCATATGGAGAAGCTGCGTCGATTCCAGACCCTAAACCCTTTAACAATTTTAGTATAAAGGGATTGTAGTTCGCTTTCATTGCATAAAATATTTTTAGTTTATTAAAGTATTTTTTAAATGAACTTTCTATCTTTCTATAATTTTTCTCAACAATATCTAAATCTGTTATATAAAGTGGGGTACCATATTTTTCTGCTAAATTAATTATTAATGAATTGTCCAATAGTGTTCCCCTCATTTATATATTAATTAAAAGCTTTAAAAGAAATAGTTTAATAGTTCTGAGTATTTATTTAAATCACCTTTATTAATGAGGTATTCATATGATTTCTCTAATAAGTCTTTAGGATCCGGTAAATCTTTTTCTTCATTAAACATATTAATAGCTTTTTCTATAGAAACAAGCCTTAGAAATAAACCATTAATTTTCATCAATTCCAATGAAGAGTTTGGAGCCATAGATACTACATCTTCCTGCATACCGCTAGTAGGTATAGAATGAGAGGACATAGAAATGCTAGATCCTCTTGAATAAGCACTTATTGAAGCTGCTGTATATTGCATTATCATAGCGCCTACAACACTTTTTTCCTTTAAAAGAAAGTCGCTTTTTCTATTTATCTTCCCATCTAAGAGCTGAGAAATCCTCCTTTCAACAGAGTTCATAACAGGTATTGCAGCCGTTTTTAAAAAATCAGAAATAATTCCTGAATATATAGCGTGGAATTGACATGCATGATACACGTTACCTGAATAAATTATAGGGTTATCTGATGAAGAATTCATTTCATTTTTCAAAACTTCTTTACTAAATCCTATAGTATCAAATAATGCTCCATATATTTGAGGAATACATCTAATGCTATAAGGATCTTGCAGCCTGGGCGTATCCAAACATGGATTATTTAACTTTTCAATTACCGTTTTTACGCCTGGTTGCTTTTTTGTTTCATAGATAGCCTCTGAATAGTGTTGATTATTACAACCCGATAAATAAAGTGATTCTTTAGCTACGTCTAAAGACAAATTAAATATTTTTTCAATAACATATGTATTAATTAAACTCATAGCAGTACTAAAAGCATTGCTGTTAATTAAAGCAAGTGCCTCTCCGGGTTCTAACTCGAAAATTTCTAGTCCACTGTTATGCAACGCATCATTACAGCTAACTTTTTCATTATTATAGTACGCAAAACCTTCTCCATATATTAAGCATCTAAATATTCTAGATAAAGGTGCTAAATCTCCGCTCGCTCCTACACTACCTAGAATTGGTACAATAGGTATTATATTATTATTAATTGCATCTCTTAACCTTTCTATAACTTCAATTCTTACTGGTGAATTCCCTTTACTTAGTTGAATTAATCTAACAAGCATTGTGGCTTTTATTAGCAAGCTAGGGACATTTTTTCCTATACTAGTATCATGCTCTCTCAAAATTATTTTTTCCCTTTCTCTGTTGTGAACGTTTTGTTTATTAATTAGAGCCCCTAAGCTTGTTGAATAGCCATAAACATTACCTTTCTTTGCTTCTCTTTCATAAATTTTTCTAGATTCAATTATCTTATTTTTTAATTCATCACAAATTTCTACTTTATTAAATAAAAATTCCTGAAAAAATTCGTCAAAACCAATATCCTTACATATTAAAACCAATGTAGACACCTTTAACATTTGATCGATGGAGACTTTATTCCTTTTTTACACAGTGTTTCTTTTGCAATATCATAACCTGCGTCTGCATGTCTTACGACTCCAATACCTGGATCAACGGTTAATACTCTTTCAGCTCTTTCTAAGCTTTCTTCACTACCATCTAATACTAAGCCGAATCCTGCATGTATTGAATAACCAATCCCTACCCCTCCTCCATGATGAAACGCAACCCATGTTGCCCCAGCTGAAGCATTTAACAAAGCATTTAATATAGGCCAATCTCCTATAGCATCGCTTCCATCTTTCATAGCCTCAGTTTCCCTATAAGGACTTGCAACACTGCCAGTATCGTGATGATCTCTACCTATCCACATGGGTCCTATTTCTCCTAGTTTTACAAGCTCATTCATTAATTTCCCAAATTTTGCCCTTTCTCCATATCCTAAATAAACGACTCTTGCCGGTAACCCCTGGAATTTGATATACTTGTGTGCTTTTTCAATCCAGTTTACCAAAAACTTATTTTCACTAAACATAGCAATTAGCTCATCATCTAGCCTGTATATATCTTTGGGATTGCCGACTAAACTCGAATATCTAAATGGACCTCTACCCTCTGCAAACAATGGTCTTATAAATAAAGGAACATAACCAGGTATTTGGAAAGCATCTTTAAATCCAGCATCATAAGCCATTCTTCTTATATTGTTTCCATAATCAAATGCTATTGATCCTCTTTTTTGAAATTCTACCATAGTTTCAACTGTTTTCCTCATGCTTTTCATTGATAGTTCTATGTACTTTTCTGGATTGTTTTGCCTCAATTTATCAGCTTCTTCTAATGTTAAGCCCTCAGGTATATAGCTTAAAGGATCATGGGCGGGTGTTTGATCAGTAACTATATCTGGTATGAATCCTCTCCTCAACAATTCAGGATATATTTCTGCGGCATTCCCTAATAGACCAATGCTTATTGGTTCTTTCCTTTGCTTATATGTATTAGCAATATCTAATGCCTTATCAATGCTATCTGTCCATGTATCTAAATATTTAAACCTAATTCTTCTTTCTATCATTTTCTTATCAACTTCCACTATTATACCTATTCCACCATTCATTGTTATTGCTAAAGGCTGTGCTCCACCCATTTCGCCTAATCCAGAACTCAGTATTATTTTCCCTTCTAAAGAGCCATTAAAGTATAGTTTTGATGCAGCTGCGATCGTTTCATAAGTACCTTGTATTATACCTTGAGAGCCTATATAATTCCATGATCCTGCAGTCATTTGCCCAAACATTGTTAAGCCTCTTTCCTCTAATTCTTTAAAATAATTGAAATCAGCCCATTTGGGAACAAGCATTGCATTACTTATTAAAACCCTGGGAGCATATTTGCTAATTTTAAATATAGCAACAGGCTTACCGCTTTGAACAACTAGAGTTTCGTCTTCTTTTAATTCCATAAGAGAATCCGCAATACTTTCAAATGAGTTCCAATCTCTTGCTGCTTTACCTGTTCCTCCATAAACAATTAAATGTTCTGGATCTTTTGCTACATCTGGGTCTAATACATGAAATAGCATCCTTAAAATACCTTCTGTCTGCCAACCAGATTTAGTATGCATTTCCCAACCTTCTATATGACGAACTCTTGCCTTTTCTTCAGGATTATAATAGCCTTCTTCTATTAGCTTTAAAATAGGTCTTCCTTCATATCTTCTTAAAGTTTCATTGCTTACCATAATTAACACCAATTTTTATAAGTAAGATAAAAATATAAATATTTCATTAAAAGGTATTAAATCACAAATTAATAAAAAATAATAGGTGAAAGCATGTATTTGGAAGAGCCAAGCAATAGTTTTATTAGAGATGAAAACGATGTAAAAATAAAAGACTTAGAAAAGAAAATACCATTGATAGGAATACCATGGGACTGGTCTACTGGAGGAAGACCTGGAGCAAGATTTTCTCCGCAAGAAATTAGAAAAGAGCTTTATAGTTTAAGAAGCGATGTATATAAAATTAGGGAAATAAAATACGGATTCAAAGATTTAGGTAATGTAAAGGTAGTTCCGGGAGATGTGGATGGCACATCACATAGAATAATAAGTGTTGCAGAAAAAGCCTTTTCTGAATATACTCCAACAGTATTTTTAGGTGGAGATCATTCGATAACTAAAAACATACTTATTGGTTTAATTAATTTTTATAAAAAAATTGGTTTAATTGTTTTTGATGCGCATTATGATCTAAGAGAAGTAAAAGAAGGGCTAACTAGCGGCTCTTGGTTAAATGAGCTATTAAAGTCTTATAAGGAAAAATTTGAAGTGATCCAAATTGGAATATCAGATTATTCAAACCCTCCATACATGAAAAAAATAGCTGATAAATTTGGGATAAAGGTTTTCTATAGGGATCAAATAAGTGAAGGTTTTGATATCATATTTAATGAAATAAAAATGATTAAAGAAAAAACTGATGGCTTATATATTAGCATAGATATGGATCATTTAGATCAGTCCTTTGCACCAGGTGTTAACAGTCCAACAGCTTTAGGAATGTACCCAGATGAAACGATTAAAATAATTAAAGAAATTGTTAAAAATGTAAATCTGTTAGGTTTGGATGTAACAGAAATAGCTCCACCCTTTGATTTAAACAATATGACAAGTAGATTGGCTGCAAAGCTAATATTATATACATTAAATTATTATATAGGGAATAAAAATGAATAGTGTAGATTTAGTAATCTATAACATAGGAGAAGCAGTTTATTTTAAAGAGCCTATAAGGAAAGTCAATGATGAAAACACAAAAATGTTTAAGGATTTTGGAATAGCAATTAATAATGGGGAAATATTCGATATTGGAAGCTCTGATTATATTTTAACTAAATATAATAGTAAAAACAAAATCAATGCTGATAAAAGGCTTTTGACTAGCGGATTTGTTGATATGCATACCCATGCAATTTTTGCAGGAAGCAGAGAAGATGAATTATATAAGAAATTGTCAGGCATAAGTTATTCTCAAATATTAAAGGAAGGAGGAGGAATATACAAAACAGTTTCTATTACAAAGAATGCATCCGAAGAAACTCTTAAATCAAATTTAGAAAAAATATTAAAAAAATCAATATCATTAGGTACAGTTGCTATAGAAATAAAATCTGGTTATGGTTTGGATTTAGAAAATGAACTAAAATTGCTACGCGTTATAAATAGTTTTAAAGAATATAATATAATATCTACATTATTAGCTCATGTAATTCCAAAGGAATTTGACGGAGATGAATATGTTGACTATTTTATAAACAAAATAATCCCTGAAGTGAAAAGGCAAAATCTAGCTAAGTACGTTGATGTTTTCTGTGATGAAAACGCATTTAATTTAGAACAGACTAGAAGAATATTTAAAGCTGCCTTAAAATATGGTTTTAAGCTAAGAATGCATGCAGATCAAATAAAGTATATTGGATGCTCTGATTTAGTAAAAGAGTTTCCATTAAGTTCTATAGATCATTTGGAAAGTACCCCCCAAGAAAAAGTAAAGGCTTTAAGTGAAACAGGTTCAGCTTTAGGCCTATTGCCCGCTAGCGTTATAAGTATGCTAGATAATAAAAAACCTGCTATTGATTCGATGAGAAATAAGGCTATAATAGCTTTAGGAACTGATTATAGTCCAAATAATCCTATGATTTCAATGCAAACAGTTTTTGACTTGGCCATTTATTATTTGAATTTTAAGCCAATAGAAGCTTTAGCGTATTCAACAATAAACTCTGCATATAGTTTAGGATTAAATCATCTAGGAAATATAGATATAGGTAAAGAGGCCGATCTAATAATATGGGATGTAGAAAACTTAAACCAATTGGGTTATTATTGGGGTTATGATAGAATAAATACTTTAATTTATAAAGGAAAAATTATTAAAAGCCAGGAAAACTAAGTAAATATTAGATGAGAGAATGATTAAATTAATATTAATTATAATGCTATTCATAATATTAATGTCATTAAATGTAGCTAGATCAACAAGTGTTGGAATAAACGATAATGGAACTATAGTAACAAACAATGGTACATTAACTTATGGATACTCAACAAATGGCTTGTTAGGCATATTTAATTTTTATAACGGTTCATTTTACTCTTTAAGGCCAAGTTATACTTATGGTTTTAGCCTACAATTAAATGCTAATGTTAACATTTCTTTAAATACTACGCTATGGATTCAATCTATTGCAAGGATATCAAATATTGATAACACCTATAAAATAGAATTTTTAGACAACGTTTGGAATGTCACCCAACAAAACACTACTTTAAAAGGAGTAAAGGGCAATGGTAATATTTATAATAATGAATATTATGCTTATGAATATCCAGAAACCTTTGTTTCCAAAACACCTTTTACAATAAAAGAATATGTTTATATAAAAAATTCAAGCCATCCGATAATTGAAATTTACTTTAATTTTATTAACTCAACTTACCAATCTGGAGAAACCTTATTGGATAAAATAATCGTAAATCAAATGTCTAACAATCCTGTTTTTCTAATAGGTCAAATGGGTGGATCAGCTCCCCAAACTGTTAATAGTTTATTAGAACCCTTCGTTTTACAATTTGTTGTTGCGGGATATTCAAAAGGATCTCAATTACTTGTATTTAAATGGCATGCGTCTATGAAACTCTTTTATTTATATAATAATTCATGGTATATTATCCCTTCAGCATATCAGGATAGCCCAACTGATTTTGCTGGGGGAACAACGCTTGAAAGTGTTAATATGTTAAATGGCATAAATGAATATTTTTTAAATAATACCGTTATACAAATAAATGGAAATTTAAATCAAAGTGCTTTATGGACTCCGAGCGTGAAAATATTAAACAGCACTAACTATACAATAGAACTAAATCCTCCTACTCTATGGGATTTAACCATAATTGGTAATAACTTTAACAAAAGCATAATTGGTAACATAACAAATATAACACTGATAAAGGGTAAATATTTAGTTTATGCTAGTTTAAAAGCCGGTGGAAAAACAATAGAAAGCTTTTTTATTAATTTAAGTTCAAACAATACAATAAAGTTTAATACAAATTATTTAGAACAATTTAATTCTTTAATTTATATAAGCGGATTTATAGTCATGCTTTTAATAATAGCTATAGTTTTAAGAAAAATTAAGAAGAATTTATAGATTCAGACAAAAAAATATATATTCTCTATGTAGAAAAAATTAAAAATTTCTCTATAAATAGATAGATATGGTGATAGCATGTCTCAGAAGGTCTCTATATTTATGATATCTCCAACTGTTGAGAAATTGCTCTCTTTAGCTGTTATAGTGTCAGGAGCAGTTGCTGAAGATATGGATGTCTATGTTTTTTTGAGCTTCTCTCAAGTTGCATTCAAGAAAGGTATGCCGGAAAAATTTGATAAGATTGGAAAAGATTACGAAGAATATAAACAAACGGCTGTAAATTATATGATGGAAAAGAAGGTTTCATGGTATTCTATGCTAAGAGATGCAAAATCAACTGGCAAGGTTAGAATAGAAGCTTGCTCTCTTGTTGCAGATATGTTAAAACTTAAAAAAGAGGATTTCGATCCACTAGTTGATAGCATATCAGGCGTTGGAACATTCCTAAATGAAGCTTCTAAGTCTGATGTTGTTCTATATATTTGAAATAATAAATAACAAAATAATTTTTTAATTTATTATATTTTTATTAAAATAATATAATTTGATAATTTTATACTACCTACAACTTTTATTTTATAATAATAAAAGTTTAATACTTTTTATTTTTACTACCGAGAAGGGTAATAATAATGAATGCGGATTATGTTATAGGAAAAGTAAACAGAAAAACGTTTGAAGAAGTAATATACCCCAATCTTGGCATTAAGGACGAAAATGTTAAAATTGGTCCGCAATTTGGTGTGGATTTTGGAGTTTTAAATGTAGGAGATAAGGATTTAATAATAGAGGTAGATCCAGTTTATATTGTCCCTGAATATGGTTGGGAAAAGAGTTCATGGTTTGCAGTTCATATATTAGCAAGCGATGTTGCAGTTTCTGGAGTTCCTCCCAAATATCTATTCATTGATTTAAATTTACCAATGAAAATGACTGATGAAGAATTCAAGGAAATGTGGCTAAACATACATAAAGAGTGCTTAAGACTTGGTATATCTATCGTTTCTGGTCATACAGGAAGATATGAAGGTATTGATTATCCAATGATAGGAGGAGCTACATTAATAGGAGTAACCAACAAAGACAATTATGTTTCACCAAATATGGTTGAACCAGGAGATTTGATACTTATGACAAAAGGTCCTGCTATTGAGACCGCAGGCATATTATCTTCCCTATTTCCTCAAGTTTTAGAAAAAGATTACGGTAAGGAATTTGCATCAAAGGCACAAAATATATTTTGGCTACAGTCTGTTGTGGAAGACGCTCTAACCTTATCATCTCTTGGTTTGAGAAAAGGGGTCAAGGCAATGCACGATGCAACAGAATATGGGGTCTGGGGTGCATTAAATGATATTGCTGAAGCAAGCAAAGTTAAGATAGAAGTTTATAAAGAAAAATTGTTTATTAGGGATGATGTTTCAAAGGTATTAAAATCATTTTCAAGTTTTACCAAAATTAATATAGATCCTTATGCATCGATTAGCGAAGGTACATTAATTGCTGCAATAAGCAAAGATAAAGAAAAAGAAGCTATTAAAATTTTAAATGAAAAAGGTATTGAGGCAAGAATAATAGGGGAAGCAAAAGAAGGTAATGGCGTTTATCTGATAGATAAAGATAAAGAAACAAAGATTAATCAGCCCGAAAAAGATGATTTTTGGCCAATTTTCTTTAGAACACTTGACTTAGTTAAAGGTGGTAAAAATGAGTAATGAAGCTAAAAGAAATAAGGTCATACCGGTTGCATTAACCATAGCTGGAAGTGATAGTAGTGGAGGAGCTGGTATAGCTGCTGATCTAAAAACTTTTTCTATAATGGGAGTTCACGGAACTCTTGCTATAACAAGCGTGACAGCTCAAAATACCTATGAAGTTACAGGTATTTATGATATTTCTCCACTGATTGTAAGGAAACAAATTGAGGCTATATATAATGATATTGGAATTGACGCGGCAAAAACAGGAATGCTAAGCAATGCTGATATAGTTAATGAGGTCGCAAATACATTAAAATCCTATGATTTTCCTTTAGTAATAGATCCAGTAATGATCTCTAAGAGCGGTTCTACTTTGCTTAAAGAAGATGCCATAAAGGTTCTTATAGATAAATTAATACCTAGAGCTACAGTAATAACTCCTAATGTGCCTGAAGCTGAAAAAATAACAAATATAAAAATTTCAAATTTGGATGATGCAAGAGAAGCAGCAAAAATAATTGTAGAAAAATATGGTGCAAAAGCAGCTATCATTAAAGGAGGTCATATGATGGGAGATTTTTCTATAGATGTATTGTATTACAATGGGCAATATAAAGAATATAAAGAGAAGAGAATTCTAACAAATACAGATCATGGAACTGGATGCTCATTTTCAGCTGCAATTGCTGCTAACTTAGCTAAAGGCTTTGATGTATTCGAATCTGTAAAAATTGCAAAAATAATGATAACTCAAGCGATATCATATGGCTTACCGATTGGAAAAGGTCATGGACCAGTCAATCCAAATGCTTATATGGAAATAAATTATCATAAATACTTAACATATTTAGAAATGAAAAAAGCTTTAAGTCTAATGAAAGAAAATGAAGAGTTAATATCAAAGCTCATACCAGAAATTTCTACAAATATTGCAATGGCATTACCTAAATTTTATACGAGGGATTTGCAAGATATAATAGCAGTTCCAGGTAGAATAAGAAATTTTGGTAATAAGCTAATTTTTGAAAATGAGCCCGAATTTGGTGCCAGCAGCCATGTAGCTAGAGCATTATTAAAATATATGGAATTCTATCCAGACTATAGATCTGCTGCTAATATAGCATATGATGAGAAGATTAAAAAAGTTGTAGAAAAATTAGGATACACAAGCTCTTATTATGATAGAAAATATGAACCAATTGATGTTAAAGAAACGGAAGGAGGGTCTATACCTTGGGGCATAACTTATGCAATCAATATTAGCAAAAAACCAGTAGATTTTATATTTGATCTAGGAGATTTTGGAAAAGAACCTGGAAGTTTTATTTTTGGTAAAAATGCTACAGAAGTTATTAAGAAAATGATAGAAGTTTCTAAATTAATATGATCACTTTTTCTTCCTACCAGTTCTTCTAGCTGCTATATGACCCACTTTTCTTCCTGGGGGCGTATTTCTTGCAACTGTTGTGGGCCTACCCTCATGCTGATGTGATCCGCCACCAAATGGATGAGAAGCTACGTTCATTGCAACGCCTCTAACAGTTGGGAATTTTGTGGCTTTTGCTTTAGCCTTATAATATGAGGCGCTTGCCTTCAATAATGGTTTCTCTATCCTTCCTGCCCCTGCTGGTATGCCTATAGTTGCTCTGCAATCTTTATCTAAATCTTTTTCAACTTTGCTTGGCAATCTTATTCTTACTTTATCTTCACTTTTCCCTAATACTAAAGCATAGCTCCCAGCCTGCCTTGCTAATTTACCACCATCTCCAGGCCTAAGCTCAACATTAAACACATAAGTTCCTTCTGGTATTTTGCTTAGTGGTAATATGTTACCGAATACTGGTTCAGCATCATCACCAATTTGTATTTCTTGCCCTACATAAGATCCTTCAGCTGCAGGTACATAAAATTCCTTTCCTGATTCCGTAACTATATATGCTAATGGCACGTATCTTCCTGGATCATGTATTAAATCTTTTATAGTCCCTTTTTCAGTTTTGTCTATAGGTAGATACTTTGCAGGCATTATATGTATATGCCCTGGATTCCTGAATTGAGAGCCTCCTCTACCTGCTCTTTGCTGCCTTAAGCTTTTTCCCATTTTCCACACCTTATATTTAAGTATTGCCTCCCATTTTAAGCAATTTGCTAAAGTCTATAACCTTTACTGTTTTTTCTTTATTATTCTCTATTTTGAGAACTATATGCCCTACAGGCAGTTCATGCAATATCTCAGCATTTTCTATTCCCAATTGCTGAGATAAATCAACATAATAATTTGTAAAACCTCCAAATATAATTTTCACACCGGTATTATCTATTATGTTTTTTCCAACATCAGATGGCAATTGGGTAGCGTAAATTACATACAAACCTTTACTCCTACCTTCTCTCATAGCAAACTCTAAGTGAAAATACGAATTGTTAACAATCCTCCAGGTTTCATCTACTATTAATATAACAGGTTTATCAAAACCTTTTTCACTCGCTTCCAATGCTAGTGAAGAGATTATTAGGGAAGAATATACATTCCTTTCTTCATTGCGCATTTTAGATAAATCATAAACAACTAGTCCTTTTTTATCTAAATATCCTTCACAAATATTTATCTTGCTTCCTTCACCAGTTTTAATAGAACTTTCAATCAGTTTCATTGCAATACCATCTTTCCTAGGTATTTTTATACAATCCTTTTCCGTAGGTTCTATGTAATAGTCTGAATTCTTCTTTAACAGCTTGGATAAATCACCTTTTGGATCTATTACTATTATAGACTGCATAGAATTAACAACTGATGAAATTAACATCAGTTGCATTGCAATACCTGATAGAATTACTGTTTTCCCTCTACCTGTTGGGCCGAAAATGCCTATGTGATGTTTAAAATTATCAGGAAATGATAACAAAACTGTTTTACCTGGATCATTCTCTTCTTCTCCTATAACAATACCTTCATAATCCCCTATGTCTTCTGCAGAAACAATTGGTATTGATGTATCCTCTTTAATAACATCTATAGGATTGCTGATAGATATGATATCTTCTATATTATAAACCCTTTTTGTCTTGATTTGAGATTCTGCTTCAATCAGGTTTCTAAAAGATTCTGCATATAACTCTGATTCTTTATCATTACTATCAATCCACACGATAAAACCAAAACTACCAATATATGGCACTCCAGTTCTTGTTACTTCTTTATAAAGGTCTTCTAAAAATCTTAGCCTTTCTCTATATTTAATTTGATTTGTTGTAGAATAGTATAAATCAGCTTTCTTCATTTCATCATCTATAAGCTTAAGAAGGGTGCTTTTATTTACATTATACATATTAGATATAAACGAAACGCTTAACCTGCTAGATCTTGCAAGTCTTATAATTCTTCTTGGTAAATCTTCACCTCCTCTAGGCAAATTATCGGATAAATAAGGTATACCAATGTATTTCTTTCCATTAACGCTATATTCTATGTAATTTCCTTGTTTTTTAGGTTTAATCTTTAAAGGTATAGTTAAATCAGTATTAGCTTTCATGTTTTTAATTATAAGAAATATTGAAATAAACGCAACAATTCCTATTATCAAATCAAAAATTTGAAAAGAGTTCATAATCATATCACTCTTGGAATTATTCCTCTCCTACCTCCTAACAACCTAGCAAGGCCATAAGTTATGGAAATTAATAATGAAAAATATATTAATGGAATCGTTATATAATATAGAAGAAAAAACTCTAGAATTGAAGGTGTTAATATGTTTTGTATTCCCAAGTAATTGTTCGCATAATCAGAATACTTAACGTTTAGCTTTGGTTGTGTACAATTATTTACATTAAATTCTAAATAACTATTTGAGCTTTGATTAATTGGGGTAAACTTATAATAAATTCCTTCTAAGTTATTGAAATTCCACGTACCTTTTGTTTCAACGAAGTTTGAATAGCTTATATTATTAACGCATTCATCCAATGCTCTTATTTCAACATACCCTGTATTGCCATATATATAAACTGTGTTACCATTTGTAAAAGAATTATAATTTCCATTGTTTCCTTCAAATGCCAAAGTATAGTTTTCATTTTCATATAATATGTTATTTGTATATAATATATATTCTTGATTATTTCTAAAAGATAAATTATAAGGATATAATGGGAAAGGATATAACTTAAAAGCTACATCATCAATTACCGAGAAGAAATATGATGGAACCTCGCTAGGTAAAGAAATTTCATTTCCATAAATTGGACTTATAATGTTTCCATTATTATCTGTTTTATATATAGCTATCTGATTATATGAATTATTATACGTATAAACATAGATTAATGAATTTTTTATAGGATTATCTCTATAGTATGCCTTTGCATTAATAAAAGTTAATCCCATACTTATAGCCTGATTATTTAAATTGACCCCACTTGATTCAGCAATGTTTGTAATAAAAACCGGCATAATTTGTAAGCCAATACTAAATACCAAAATAAACGAAATAAACCAAGCCCCTGCATCTCTAGCTACTCTAAAAGGTATCGAATATAAAACTAATCCGAACATTAATATAGTTTGACCTAACGAATTAACAATAAAATATATTCCCCACAAACCAGCTAAAAATATTATTTCAGCCGTTAGGGCATCATTTATAGGTGATATCATAGATATCATCTGCGAACCTAAGGGAACCTTAGTTAGCAAAGAAGATAATAAAATAAGCAATGCCTTAGTTGAAACACTTAAAGTGATTGCATTTGTAAGCCATAGATTAAAGTAACCCCATGAACCTCCTAATGAATTTGCTAAATTATTTATGTAATTATAAATAAAATAAATTGATATAATTATAATAAATGACAGTATAGAGTCCTTTATTAGTATACCGCTCCATCTTTTAACTCCTCTATCCGGTATGGGTAAAGCATAAATTAATACCCCTAAATAAAACGTAAGAAGAGATAAGTTTATTGCCAATAAATAATAGAAATTTGCCATTAAAATCAACCCGTTATTAGGTTAACTATATAAACAATAAAGCTAAATAATGAAGAGCCTATAGCAAGCCAAAATGCAGCCCAAATGGAATCTTCTATTAAACTTCCTCCAACTCTCTTTAATTTATTAATAGGTATTGGTGATCCCTTTAATGTCCAGCCTATACTCCATGTTAATAAAAACATTGCCCAGGCTAAAGCGGTAACCCTTTCTGTTATTTGCTGAACAAATGTAATTATATCCATATTATCACCGAAATAAAATCTTGAATAAATAAAGACTCGGAGCGAATCGAAAATATAAATATATTTATAACTATTTACAAATTGGGGACAAAGTTGGTTTATGAAAGGGATTTTATCGGATATGGTGAAAAAAGACCAGATTTTAAATGGCCTGGAAATAAAGGTCTAGCAGTTAACTTAGTTTTTAATTACGAATGTGGTTCTGAGCATTCATATGAGGTCGATGGAATAGTAGAATCAATAGGAGAATTTCCTCCAATCGATGTTAAAAAAAGAGATGTTGGATTGGAAAGCGTTTATGAATATGGTACAAGGGTTGCTATATGGAGAATATTAAATACATTAAAGGAATTGGATGTTAAAGCATCATTTTTCTCTGTTGCACATACATTAGAACTAAACCCATTTGCAGCAAAAAGAATTGTAAACGACGGACATGAAATTGTTGATCATGGCCTAAGGTGGTTTGAAAACTATAGACTGAGTTACGATGAAGAAAAAAGACAAATAGAAAAATCTGTTGAAATAATACAAAAAATAACTGGATACAAACCTAAGGGTTACTATGCAAGAGAGCCTAGCGAAAACACAATAGATATTGTAAAAAGTTTAGGGTTTATTTATGATTCTGATGCATACAACGATGACTTACCGTATTTCTACAAGGATTTCTTGATTATACCTTACACTCCTGATATTAATGACTTCCACTTCTTATATCCTATGAACAGATTTTCAACAGCAGAAGAATTCTTTTCTTATGCAAAAGACTCATTTGATCAATTATACGAGGAATCTAAATACGAATCAAAGATGATGAGCATCGGAATGCACGTAAGAATAATGGGAAGGCCTGGCAGAATAAAGGCTCTTAAGGAATTTATAAAATACATTAAATCTTTTGATGTTTGGATAGCTAAAAGGGAAGAAATAGCAGAATTTTGGATAAATAATTTTAAAAAACCTAATGAAAAATAAAACTAAGCTGGCAAATAAATAGGATCTTTTAGAGTTGATACTCTTTTTTCTTTTTCCAATATATTTCTTATATATTTTGGTATGTAAAACATATGAGCATGAGACTCGTTATCATAATATCTGTTTTTACCATTAACCATCTTGTTTATTAAGCTATCAACATCAAAGTTTTTAACATTCTCAACATTAATATCATTTGAAGCAATAACAAATCCCCATATACCCTCATAACTCCTTATATAAACATAATATGAATATGCATATTTAAATACGCTTTTTATAGTATTGTAAATAACAGCGTGAACCATTGGTGTTAAAACTGGGCTTGTTGATTGTGTAACAAATACTCCGTTTTTATCTAGCTTATTTATAATTTTCATATAAAATTCTCTTGTATATAATCTAACAGCTGGGCCCGCTTCTTCCGGATCTACTAAATCAGAAATTATAACATCATATTTTTCATTAGTATTATCAATATAATGTTCAGCATCGTCTATAATAACATTTACCTTTTTATCATAAAATGAATTCTGATGCCATTCAGGTAAATATTTTTTACATACTTCAACGACCTGATCATCAATATCAACCATATCAACTTTTTCTATGGATTTGTATCTTAATGCTTCTCTAGCTGTAGCACCTTCACCGCCCCCCAATATAAGAACCTTTTTAGGATTTCCATTCAATAACATAGCCGGGTGTACTAAGGACTCATGATATACGAATTCGTCTAGCAATGATGATTGAACTTTACCGTCTATTACCAATGCCTTACCTAAATCTGAATAGTCTACAATAGCCCATCTTTGATATTTTGATTGACCATATGCATACACATTATTTACTGCATGCATATGAGCTGTTCCAGGAGTGCTCCACTCAATAATCCAATGCCATGGATAATTTATAGACATGCCTCTCACTCAAATATTTAAAAACTAATTACAATTAAAAGTTTTTTATTTGGCTTTTACTCTTCTATTAAAACTGCATTAACTACTCCATCTTGACCAGGTCTTGATGTGACTCTTGCTTTTCCTTCACTCGTTTGAATTATTGCTCCTTTTGTTATTATGTTTCTTTTTGCATACTCTCTATTGGATGGTGTTGATAGCACATTTAGTATTTTAGCGACCTTAGATTTACCTTTTTTATCTGTAACTATAGCTCTAGAGACTTTCCTTAATGAAACTTTAAGATTTCCTCCTGTAGATCTCTTTATAATTTTTTCTTCTTTTTCTTCAAGAACTGCAGGCACAAATAATTCTCCCATAGCATATCTTCTCTTTCTTTTATGCACTAAATGTTTTAGTCCTCCACTTGGCTTTTTTAAATCCCTATATTGGTAAACTCCCATGTTATACACCTTTCCTATTTTAATATTAGGAATAGAATATTAAAGTTTTACTATTTGCATTCCCTATAAAACAGTTCTTTAATTAATTGATTAATTTTGTTAGAATCATAATATTTACTTAAGAATTCAATTACTTTTTTTCTTGCCTCACTTATTTCTAATTCTCTTGGCGCCCATCCAATGACCCATAACAAACTATCCAAATGAATTTGGGGTACTTCGCTCAATTCAGAAACCATGTCCCAAGCTTTTATAGCAATTTTAGGATTCTTTAATATCTCCTTAAAAGATTCCGATTCAACAATTCCACTTGTATAAGTTAAGCAAGAAATTCTAATATCAATTGGCATAGGTATATTTATAAGCAAAGGCTTAATTTCCCCTTTATTTTTAACGGCATAATAGGCCATTTTTATAGAAAATGTTATTGTTTTTTTCCATTCTTCTGTTCCTAGAGAACTTGCAATTTTTTTCATAATCTCCTCAGGTTTTTCTAAAACAATTTCAGGATTATTAACAATTGCGTTTAACAGTTCTTTAGACTTAGAGATCTTTTCTATTCTTTTTAACTTATATTTTTGCCCTATAATAGATCCTTTACAATCTTTCATAAAATCGATTACATTTTTAATTGCTTCATCAACATTTTTCGGTATTTCTTTATCTGATAAATAATTTGAAAAGCATTGCCACCATTCTTCTCCTTTCATAGCTAATTTATAACTAACTAAAGAAACGATCAAAGAATATAATGTAGCATATCCTTTTCCTACTTTCATTTTAAGTCTTTGTATGTAATCAAATTGTGGATCAACTCTTTCTTCTAGTAACAAGATATTATCTAAACCAAAATTTTTTATTGAATTGGAAACTTTAATTATTCTCTCTTGATTTACATCCAATCTTACCACGTCCACCCAAAGTTCTCTATTCTATTATTATTATAATAAAGTCCATAACCTTCTTCTATTTTCCCTACAACAAAACACCTAATATTTAACCTCGTACATTCCTCAAGAAAATCATCTAAGTTTTCTTCGCTAGTTGTAACTGCAAAATTGTAATCCTCCCAGCTATTCAATGCATCTTCATTATTCATGAGATCTTTTAATAAAGGATCTATCTCTATTGCATCTAGAACTACCTTAACTTTACTAGAATCAATAATATTGTAAATAGTTGAAACCCATCCATCACTGTTATCAGATGATGATGTGCCATATTTATAAATAGGAACCCAAGCATCTATCTGAAAATCTGGTATAATAGTTTTTCTTAATAGTTTATCATTAATATTATCAATCTTTATTTTGTTTTCCAATAACATTTGCGATAGCGTACCATAACCTAAATAGCCTATTTGAATTAAATAGTCCCCTGGCTTTGCCCCTTTTCTATTAACATACCTTTTATTATTAATTTTTCCTATAGAAACAACGTCAATCCATGAATCATTTGTGGATTTATTTGTATCACCTTTTAAAATAGAGCTTTTCAAATAGTCAGAAGCTTTCCCCATACCTATTGATATAGATTTTAAGATGTTCTCATCAGTTACTCCAACGCTATATAATAAAGCATAGGGCCTTCCACCAGAAACCACTACATCACTCATAGATGCTAACGCTGCCTTAAAAGCCCAATCATCATATTTCATCCAAGGAAGTTTGCTTCTCGAAGAAGAATAACCATCTATGTTTAGAAGAATATCGTCTAAAGGACAAGCATCAAAATCTTTGCACCATTCATTTTTGCTATTTCTCATTATTTCTTCTAGAAGGGCTTTCCAGCTTTCCAGTCTTACCACCAAAAACAATAATAGAGCTAAAATTTAAAAATCAGTATTGAAAAGAAATATTAAGATGAGCTAACAGATAGAAGGTAGGGGAATAAAAACGCAAAATCTGCCAATTCATATAGGTATTATCCCAGATGGTAACAGAAGGTGGGCTAAAAAGAATAAAATTGATTTTTTTAATGCATATAAAACAGGTTTTGAAAATTTAAAGAAAATTTTAGACAAAATTATAGATTATGGTATATATAACGCATCAGTTTACATATTAAGCTATGAAAATTGTACGAAAAGAAATAAAATTGAGCTTGACTTTTTATTTAATTTATCCAAAGAAGGCTTTAATTATATAAGGGAAAACAAAAAATTAAAAGATAATGACATATCAGTAAAAGTAATAGGTGATATGAGTATAGTTCCTAATTATATATTAAATGAAATCAGAAAAACTGAAGAAGAAACAAAAAATAGAAAAAATGGAGTCTTAAACCTAGCATATTGCTATTCGGGAGAGTGGGAATTAAATTTAATAAAAAATGGAGAAAGACCTCCTTCGTTGCATATGATGCCCATGGATTTATTAATTAGGACTGGAGGTGTTAAGAGGATAAGCGGTTTTTTCCCATTGCTAATTAATTATGCGGAATTCTACTTCACTGATGTGCTTTGGCCTGATTTTAATGAAAATGAGCTTGAAAAATCATTAAATTGGTTTTCTTCTCAACCTAGGAATTTCGGTATCTGAAATTATGAAATAGATAGATCGTGTTTTATAGACAAATGAGTTTATATGCTTGCTTGATTTAAAATCATTCAATAAATTTTAATGCTATTGTTAACTCCCCGGTTAACAATTATTAGGAATATATATTGATCGTTAAAAATATTATAGAAATAACATATACGGGATTATTATTGAATAAGCTAAAAGATCAAAAAAGTGAATATTTAAGAGAAAGCGCTAATCAGCCGATTAATTGGTTTATATGGAGTGAAGAAGCATTTGAACAAGCAAAAAAAGAAGATAAACTAATATTAATTGATGTTGGGGCTTCATGGTGCCACTGGTGCCATGTAATGGATGAAAACACTTATTCAAATAAAGAAGTTTCAGAAATAATAAATGAAAATTTTATAGCTATAAAAATCGATAGAGATGAGCTACCAGATATCGATAGAAAGTTACAAGAAGCCGTTTCATTAATAACTGGTAATAGCGGTTGGCCATTAACTGTATTTATGACTCCTGATAAAAAGGTATTTTATGGTGGCACCTATTTTCCTGCAGAAGATAATGAATACCAAGTAGGATTTAAAAGAATCTTAAAAGAAATATTAAGGTTGTGGAAAGAAGATAGAAATAGATTAATAAACAGCTCTTTAGATATTATTTCTTCATCAATTAACGTATATAGTACAGCATTATCAAATGAATTCGTTCAGAAAATTTCAGATTACGTTTACTCATCATACGACTTTAACTTTGGTGGGATAGATTCTGAAATAAAATTTCCACATCCCACGACAGATCAATTTTTGCTCTCTCAGCATTTTAAAAATAAGAAATATATGGATCCTGTATTAATTACTTTAAAAAATATGTATTATGGAGGTATTTTTGATCATGTATTTGGCGGTTTTCATAGATATTCTACTGATAGATATTGGAAAGTTCCACACTTTGAAAAATTGCTAATAGATAACTCAGAACTAATCTTTTCTTATTTTAATGCATATCTAATAACATATGATAGAGAGTTGCTCGATGCAATAAATATGACAGTAGACTTCATTTTAAATGAAATGAAAAACGATATTGGATTTTCAAACAGCATAGATGCCGATTATGAAGGAATTGAAGGTAAATATTATACATGGTCAGAAAAGGAATTCAAAGAAGCATTGGGAGATTTGTTTGATATTTCATTATTTATATTTGATTTTTATAATCTACCAGAAGTAGAAGGCAGAAAAGTTTTATCTAGGAAAAATATTTATGAAATTTCAAATTCTTTAAACATTTCGCAAGAAGATTCTTTTAAGCTAATCAATAATATTAGAAATAGGTTAAGAAAATATAAAGAGAGCTGGAGAAAACCAAGGAAAGACAATAATGCTTATACATATCAAAATGCAAGAGCTGCAGAAGCTCTGTTACTATCTAGTTTATTAACTAACAAAGGGATAGATGAATCATTAAATATAATAGAAAAACTTGGAAATTCTGGGAGGAGAATAAATGAAGATGGAGAAAAAATTTTAGAAGATCTATCATCATCATTATCATCATCATTAACGGCTTATGAAGTAACAGGCAATCAAA
The DNA here is from genome assembly GCF_049974385.1 of Caldisphaera sp. Taxonomy (NCBI): domain Archaea; kingdom Thermoproteati; phylum Thermoproteota; class Thermoprotei; order Acidilobales; family Acidilobaceae; genus Caldisphaera; species Caldisphaera sp. The sequence goes on from NZ_JBMFIW010000018.1 coordinate 29,171, forward strand.
AATACTTGGAATTATCTTTAAATATGTGGCAAGAAGCCAAGGATTTTAAAACTGAAATTGGTTTTAAAGAGAGGAGAAATGTTAAAGAAAGCGATACAATATTTTCAGACACACCCAACGAATCTCCTAACTCAATTATCATAAAATCTTGGTTAAAACTTTACCAATCAGGTAGAATAGATTTTGATGAAAAAATGGATTCATTAGCATCAATTGTAATGAGAGAGCCTGTTTTTCATTCCGGTTTAGCTTTAAGTATTAGTTCATATATTAATGGTATAGCACATATAGTTGTGATAGACGAAAATGATGAAAAAGCAGATTTACTTCATAAATCATCATTATTAACATATTATCCCTTAAAATTTGTTGAAAGGATTACAGATGAAAGAAAAGATGAATTACCTTCTTATATGAGGGTAATGTTAAAGTACGGTAATGGTTCAAGAGTTTATGTATGCAAGGGTAAAACGTGTAGCATGCCCATATATGAAGGAGAAAAAATAAAGTTTTTATTAAAATAAAACTTAACAATATATATTTTGATTAATTAAAAATATAATTAATTAGAAAAAGACTTAAAATTTATATTTTATAAAACTAATTTATAACGGGGATAAATATGTATAGCAAAAATAGAAATTTGGCGTATATAATTATAATTGTTGCTTTAATAATAGTTCTTGTTTTTTATCCTTTTATGACTAAAATTAATAGCGTTGTTTCAACAAACGAGTCTTCTATGCTACCCAAAAATGTTGAAAGCATCGAAGTAATGAATATTGTACAAAACGAGAGCAATGCGAGCAAACAAAGTAATATAATTTATTTAATATCAGGAATACCAATAAATTTATCCTCATTTTATAGGCTTAATGGATCAATAAAGTATGGAAACAGTTGGATCTCTATCTTGAATTCAACTTATTTATACATACAAAACACTTCTAATTTTCTTTTAAACTCATCATTATCTATTTCAAATAGCATAAAAGATATTTGGATCTCGACAATTAATTTAACAGACAAGCTTAACGACCTCAAAAATAACATTATTTTATTATCTTCACTGATAAGAAACTCTGATTACATATATTCAACTTATTATAATTTAGGTAATAATTTAAGCAAAACGTATTCTATGATTAAACCGGAAATGATCTTATACGGCAACATAACAAAAAGTATATCTTTATCATATGGAACAATTTACCTTAATACCTTGAGAGTAGAATATATTTTATACAACCAAACAAACGCCTATCAGACAATGAACTTAACCCAAAATGATATATTGAAAGTAATTGAAAACTCACCTCAAATTAATGATGTACCTCCTCCTAGCCCAATCTTTATTGAAACTTTATTTAATTATGTTTTATCGAATGGTGGTCCAAAGAATTTTAATAATGAGGTTGCGAATAATTTTACATATAAAATTTTATACCAAGAAATGAACCAAAGCAACTATATACAGGCTCTTCCAATATTAAATCTATATAGTAAATATTTTTATAACACATCATTAGAGTTTAATATAAATTCTCTTATGAATAATTTAACAATAGAAAATCAATACAAATTATATTATATAATAAACGAAATTTCAAACTATTCCAGCGTAGAAACGTTTAAATCTATATTATCTTCTCTCCCAATTTCAGGTGAAGAATTAAATTTAATTATGAATATAGGCTTAAAATATGCTTCCGCAGGATTTAATGAAAGTATTCTTGATTTAATAATAAGAAATATTACATATGAAATATTATCATTAAAGATACCATCACAAATTGCCTTAAATCTATCATCATATATATCGAATGGCTCATTTAATAAATTTATTTCAGCAACTTATGCAGCTAAAACCATAGCTAATTATTTGCCGTTATCATATAAAAATTATTCTAATGTAATTTTAAGTTATATTCCAACTGTAATTTTAAGTTATGATAAAAACGCTTCTTTAGATATCTTTAACAATAAGACTCTTGCCTTAAATATAGCTGCAAAGATTGTTTCAAATATAAGCAATGTAAGTAATAGTATTACACAAAAACTTGTAAATAATGAGTCAACTTATTATTTATCAATTTCTCTGATTAGCCAAAAGATTAACAATCCAAAAGCTTCCATATTAATTAATGAATTAAATTCGACAGAACCAATTTATAACTATACATATCTGTTAATTAAAATGCCAAACATTTTAAATGAGACGCTTTTGAAAATGGGATTTCCAAGTAATATAACACCATTATTAGTTTCATCAACAATGAACATAATTATCAATTCCACACCTTTCAACACGGAACAAAATAACATAACACAATTTATATTTAATAAAACATTTCCAACAATAATAAATAAAATAAAGGGTATTCTTGTACAAAACAATTTAAATGGCTTTGCAGTATTTATAACTGAAAACTTATCTTATAGTCAAGCTTTGGAATTAAAAAACGATATGCTTAATTCATTAAAGACTAAAGGATTTAATAATGTAAGTATAATGCTAACTGGAACTCAAATATTAAACTACCAACTCGGGAATTCTTCAATAAAAAGCATTAGTCAAAGCGATTTCATAAGCACAATCCTTGTTTTAATAATATTAGCTATAGTCCTAGAAGCCATTGTGGCTATCGTTATACCATTTATTGGTATAGGTATTGGTCTTATAATAGCTTTGGGAATTGGCTACATTTTAGCCAGTCATAATATTATTACATTAAATTCAATAAGCAGAACAATAATGTATTTAGCTGGCCTTGGTTTAGGTATAGATTATTCAAGTCTAATATCAAGAAGGTTTAGAGAAGAATATATCAAAACTGGAAATTCTAAATTAGCTGCAGAAAATGCATTGAAGAGAAGCTGGAGGGCAGTAATTACCGGAGCTTTAACTGCCGCTATTGGTTTCGGATCGATGGCAATAGCATCTAACTTTCCATTTTTAGCAAGTCTAGGAGAATCTGCACCTATATCAATCTTAATAACTATGACTGTTAGTTTAACTGTTATACCATCATTACTTTCAATAATAGGTGGACACAGAATTATATGGTGGCCTTCTAATTTAAAATCAAATAACAAGCAGGATAAACCGATTAAGTCAAGAAAAATAACAGAGAGATCCGCTATAGTTTTAGTCATAGTATTTATTTTATTAATACCTTCGATTTATATATATACATCTTTTAAAGGCAGTTATGATTTTACATTAATGATGCCTCAAAATTCACAAGCAGTTACTGCTTTACATTATTTATCAAACAACTATGCTTCTGGAATTTTATACCCAGACTACATAGTAGCACCAAATATCACTGTATTGCAAAAAATCAATCAATCCATATCTAAGCTTTCATGTATTCAATCGACTCAATTGATAAATTCTAGCAAACCTATACTGCAAGTTACTTTATCTGTGTACCCATTGGGGAAAGATGCAATAATTTGCACAGAAAATATAAGGGAAATATCCAAGAACATTTCAACTAGTGCAATGGTTGGGGGGGAGGCTGCTATTAATTTAGATCTTAAAAATATTGTATATCATAATTTCTATCATTTAGTATATCCAATAGCAATATTATTAATGTTTGCTATACTGCTTATATTCTTTGGTAGCGTTCCCATGGCATTGGCTGCACTAGGAAGCGTGGTATTTTCAGCTATATTTGGTAGCACTATAGCTATAGAATACTACCATATAATGGGCATAACATTACCTTGGTATTTACCTATAGTTGTGTTTACAGCAATATTAGGTGTTGGAATGGATTATAATAGCTTTATAATAAACAGAATTAGGGAAGAAAGCGAGAATAAAGATATGAAAGATGCAGTTTCATATGCAGTAGGTAAAATGGGCGTTTTAGTAATAGGCCTATCAATAATAATGGCAGGTGCATTTTCAGGTCTATTAGCTTTTTCTGCTCCAGGATTTAAGGGAATGGGTATAGCATTGATGAGTGGCGTATTTATAGCTGGTCTTATGGCTTCTTATCTTTTTACACCTGCTATTGCATATCTATTAGGAAATTATGTTTGGTGGCCAACTAAGTTAAAAAGGAAAAATTAAGTTTTTTTTTAGATTTTATCAATTTTAACCTTAATATATTTATCTAGTTAATTATTTTAATTATAACTAATTCTATAAACATGTATTTTAATTTATAAATATAACTTGTAATTTTAATTTACATATATTTAAAAATTATCAAAGTATTATTTAAATATATTCTTTTAGTAAATATATACATATAGAAATTCAAATGATTTATTCTATTCTATACATATAGAAATTGGTGAAAAGGATGGGTCCATTACCATTGTTTAATTACCCTGCTTGGGTTATTGGGCTCTTTTATGGGCTTTTAGGTATTATAGCTGGGATAATGGGAGCTAAATATACGTATTGCATAGTTGTTGCTACTCATCAGGTAATGGGATTAAAATACAGCAAAATATATGAAATTATACTAACAGGCATAGCTGTTTCCGCCTTAGGTGTTGGCATACTTACCGCATTTCACGTTGTTCCATATGTTGACGCTTATTATTTCATGCCAGGTGCAGGTTGGTATACCCTCTTGGGATCATTTATTTTTGGATTTGGAATAATGCTCGGAAATGGTTGCATGTTCGGTATGCTATGGAAATCTGGAGTTGGTTATGTAGTGAATTGGTTTGAAATAATAGGGATGATTATAGGAACAGTGATATTTGCATATCCAATATTCGATGGACTTAAATTAGGTAAGTGGTGGAATACTAACGAATTCTTTAGTATAGCTAATGGAAATCCTGTTAATTTTATACCTTATAACTTTGGTTCTTTCAGCGGATTTGCATTATTAATAGGCATAATATTTGCATTTGTTATTTTATTACCAGCTTTATGGATGAGGAAGAATAGAAAAGAATTTGAAGAAAGAAATAAGGGGGCACTATATCAATCTCCTTATTTTATTGGTACAATATTTGGTTTAATTATGATAGGTTCCTTTATATTCGCCGCTGGTCATTTCTTTAACTATTTAGGTGTTACAACACCTATTGGTCTTTTCTCAGAGTATTTATTAAGGCCATTTGGCATTAATTTGGCATCAAAAGGAGATCCAAATTGGTTTTCTACAGTGCCTGTTATAAGTGCATTTACATTTTTTATATTGATGGTTATTTTAGGGGCCTTTATTTATGCTTCTTCTACAGGTACTTTTGACATAAAACTGCCAAGTAGGACCACTAATAGAGTTGCAGAAATCGTAATAGCATTCATTGGAGGGATAATACTAGCTATAGGAGCAAGAATAGCTCAGGGATGCAGCGTAGGAGGTTTTTGGTCAGGACTCACTGGATTATCGATATTCGGCCTGATATTTACTGTAGGATTCATACCTGGTACAATAGCTGGCTATTATGCTTATGTTAATTTAAGCAGTTGGGCTGCTTCTCTAAAAAGAAATTCGAATAATATTACTACTAATAATAAAGGCTCATATAGTAAAACTTTAGTTAATCTTATATTCGGTATAATATTCGGCTTATTATTGATAGGTATTGCTTTTGAATTACCTAGTTTGAATTCTGATGCAGCATCGATTATTAAATCTTCTGTATTGGTACAATATCAAAACGTTTTGTTAGGATGGGGTATTTTTTCAATTTTAGTAAGTTTTTTGATCCTTTCTATTAGAAAATTTGTTTTAAGGAGGTGATATGTTTATGGTTGATATAGTAGTTGATAGCAAAGGTTTAGCTTGTCCAGGACCTATAACAGAACTAATAAAGGCATACAAAAAAGCAAAGAATGGTGATAAAATAATATTATATGCAACTGATCCAGGAGTTAAGGCAGATTCTAAAGCATGGTGTGATAGAACAAAAAATAAACTGGTAAGCATAGAAGAAGAAAATGGGGTGTTTAAAGTAACAATAGAAATAATAAGCAAAAAATAACTTTGTACATAATCCATAAATCTTTTTTTATTTAATAAAATTATTTAATAGATTTTAAAAAGATTTTGGGTTCTGCTTGGAAAAGCAATGTTTGTTATTTATTCTATTAGTTTATCTTAATTCATTATGAAGTATAGGAATTTAGCTCTAATCATCTACTCGTCTTTACGGCAAGTATCTGACTTCTTCTCCGCCCTGAAGGGCGAGGGTTCCCTCAAGGAGATCATAGGTTTGTGGTTTACCGCCTTCATTTTCACCGTCTCATAGCTAGTGGGTGCGTTTAACACCAACTCCGCTCCACTCGTTTAGCGGTAGACCACCGCTAGATCTTCAGCCCATTACCCCTATCCCTCACTGTGTATAGCCCTCTGCCCACGGTTCTTTGAGACTCGAGAATATGTAGAGCTCTCATGGGCATCTCTCTACGGGGACACATTCTACTATACTTTAAAACGTTTTAGAATTTAAAATTTTTACCCCGCCCCTGGAAGGGCAAGGCTTGTCGTTTTTTACCATTTTAATAGTTCATCATTTTGATATAAGAATATATACCTAATTCGGTATATACTTACTGGTGTCTGTATGGCTAGAAAGAAGACCAGCATTTTTATTAATGAAGATCTTTGGAAAAAAATAAAAGAAATTGCATCAAAGAAAAATATAGAGATTAGCCTCTTATTGGAAGACATGATTAAAGAAGAATTAGGCGAAAATATCGAAGCCGCATTAAGAGAAATTGCTGGTTCATTTAATGATGAATTAGACTTTGAACCAATAAAGCCTAAGGAAGGATTTGTTAGCGACTTG
>NZ_JBMFIW010000019.1:0-35618 GCF_049974385.1 Caldisphaera sp.
CCTGCATAATAATAATTTGTGCTTGGTAAATTATTTAGACAAACATTACCTGATGGAGGTAATCCACTTATGTTAAGTAAAATATAACGATAAGTTTCAGTGTAATATTGAAGACCAACTCTTGGATAATATTTTTGATAAGTACAAGTATATTCAACTGGAATTCCAACATAATATCCAGAACTACATCCCGGCCCTGGCCCCGACAAACAATCAGCCCATCCATATTCAAACATAACTATAGGATAATCTAATGGTAAACAAGTATTTCCTCCAACGTTGAGTATATCACTTGCATTATCTGTACCTGGATTTCCAGCTACGTATGAAAGAGCAACCGCAGCTGAAACTAATGGTTTAACATGTGCGTTGCTGTCATACCATGGAATTCCAGAGAAATATGTAAAAATATTTAATCCATTTCCACTAAATATTGATGATTTAAAGAACTCATACAATAAATAATGATGAAATTAAAATATAATTTCCTTGCCAGGTTCCATCTAATATTTCTGAACCCGCCATTAGATCTACGTAGAAGGGGCGAAAGCTTGTTGCTCATATTGTTATTTAGTTTACTCAGATTTTAGACTTTGTCCAAGCTCATAATCAGCCGAAGCCCTCATTTTATTTAGCATAATATAAGCTTCCGCGGTGAGCAATCCATATAAACAGCTGCAAGGTTAATTAGTTTCTTCCTATTGATACTGAGATACCCTTGGATACATTTTGTTATACTGATAAGAAATTTGTAGAACCATTAAATTTATCTCTTATAATATTTAGAAATGAATCAAAATCATTTATTTGGTCTTCTAAATATGTTAATGCAATTAATTTTTTAATATTAGGTAATTTTTTAAGTAAATCAATAAAATCGATTTTTTCATCAAAAACCTTTTTATAACTTCTTCTAATAGTTGGTCCATCATATTTTGCATATTTTGTTGGTATACCAATTTCATAGATATCACAACCTTCTTTTTGGGATTTGTTGATGAATTCTATGAATTCTTCATCGTTTGGGTATCCTAAAGTCATATAACAAACTAGGCATCTATAACCCATTAGGACCACCTCTCCATCATGGATTCATAGTTAGTTAAATCCAATAAGCCATGACCGCTTAAATTAAACACTATTGTTTTCTTTTCATTGTTTTTCTTTAATTCCAAAGATTTCTCAATAACAGCCTTAATCGCGTGAGCCGATTCAGGTGCTGGAACTATACCCTGAGTCTTAGCAAATATTTTTGCTGCCTCGTAAATCTCTTTTTCACTATATTCTTTCCACTTCACTATGCCTTCTCTAATTAACATGCTTAAAGATGGCGCTACTCCATGATATCTAAGCCCACCTGAATATATGGGAGGTGGTACATAGTTGTTCCCTAAAGTTATCATTTTTATCAATGGCAAAAGACCTGCAGTATCAGCAAAATCATATTTATATTCTCCTTTACTGAACTTAGGAATTTCCTTTGATCCAACGGCTATGAATTCTTCCCCAATTTTGTTCCCTATAAACGGGAATGCGAATCCTCCAAAATTACTTCCTCCACCTACACACCCAATTAATATATCAGGACTTTCTCCTATTAGATTCAATTGATTTATTGCTTCTAGACCAATAATGCTTTGGTGCAGTATAGCAACATCTAATACACTACCCACAAGGTATTTGAACTTATTTTTTAAGGCAAATTCTATTGCCTCACTCATAGCAATACCTAAGGATCCTGGATGATCATGATTTTCTTTGATTGTCTTTTTACCCACCTCTGTTAAGTCAGAAGGACTCGGATATACGTGTGCCCCGTAAAGTTTCATAATTGTTTTTCTCATTGGTTTTTGATTATAGCTGACTTTTACCATAAATATGCTTGATTCAATATTGAAAAGTGAAGAAGAAAATGCAACCGCTGTTCCCCATTGTCCAGCGCCAGTTTCTGTCACTACATGAGTAATGCCTTCTTCTAGTGAAAAATAAGATTGTGCCAACGCAGTGTTTATTTTATGAGATCCTGTTGGTGTTGCCCCTTCGTATTTGAAATATATTTTAGCTGGAGTGTTAAGATATTTTTCTAATCCTTTAGCTCTCATCAGAGGTGTAGGCCTGCCTAATATTTCGTATTTCTCTTTTAATTCGTCAGGTATTTTAACAAATCTTTCTACAGTAAATTGCTGTCTTAATACTTCTTTTGGCATTATTTCCCTTAACAGCTCAATCCTCGAGAAATCAGAACTAGGGGGATCACGAGGAGGTGATAAAGGCTTAGGAAGGTCCGGTATTATATTATACCAAACCTTAGGAACTATCTCCTCATTATCTACCATTGGCGCACTATAACCACCTAAGATTTACCTAATTATACTTATATATAAATTTTTCACTATATTTAATTTAATAAATAACACTAAATTAAATCAAGATAAAAGTTTAAATAGTGGGATATATTATATTTAGTTTTGAGGTGGAGTTGATGGAATTCCAATGGGGCGAGGGTATGATGCCCAGCCAATATTAAACAGTGGGGATAAGCCTTGTTCTTCTCCTAGCTTGGAAAATGTTTATGAATTGTTAATAAAGAAAAAAATTAATGCTAGCAATAATTTAAACGAATTCCTTAAAAAAATAAATAATTACCATGCCGAATCGTCTAAATCTGTTTTAAACATATTGATAACTCTTTATAATTACTGGGTTCCAAAAGGAATCGATCTCGGCATAAAAAGGTCCATAATACTTAGTAAAGGACACGCTTCTCCAGCTCTTTACGTTTTACTTTCGCAAAATAATGAAATTGAAGAGGAAGAACTAGAAAGCTTTGCAATGCCGAATTCACGCTTACAGTCCCATCCAGAAGGAGGTAAAATTCCTGGTATATTGTTTTCAACAGGCTCATTAGGGCAAGGTCTCTCAGTTGCAAATGGTATAGCATTTGCTGCTAAACTGAATAGGGAAAGAAAAGAAATAGCAGTTATCTTAGGTGATGGAGAACTCGATGAAGGACAAATATGGGAATCCATATCTACTTCATTTTCATTAAAAATAGATAATGTTTTAGCTATAATAGATAGAAACGGCTTTCAGTTATCTGGACCAACGGAAGAAATAAAAATAAAAGAATCTATAAAGAAGAAATTTGAAGCATTTGGCTGGTACGCACTAGAAGTAAGGAATGATATAAAGGAATTAATCATTGCTTTAGATATGTTATCAGAAATAAACGGAATTCCTAAGGCTTTAATAGTTAAAGGTGATATACAAAGTTGAACCTAAATTATAGCTATAGAGACTCATTTGGTAAAGCATTAGTTAAAGTAGGAGAAAAAAAGAAAGAGGTAATTGTTGTTGATTCTGACGTATCTAAGTCTACATATACAAAGTATTTTGCTGAAAAATTTCCAAATAGGTTCGTATCTGTTGGAATTAGCGAGCAAGATCTTATAGGTTTTTCTTCAGGACTCGCTTTAGGCGGGAAAATACCTATTGCTGTTGCATTTTCAATGTTTTTAATGAGAGCATGGGAACAAATAAGAAACACTATTGCAAGGGATAATTTAAACGTAAAAATAGTTGGAACTCATTCGGGTTTATCTGATTTTTTAGATGGATCTTCACATCAAGCAATAGAAGATATATCCTTAATTAGAATATTGCCCAATTTTACTGTTTTATCACCTTCAGATATAATTGCAACTGAAAAACTTGTTTACGAAATGGTAGACCATTATGGACCAGTATATATGAGAATCGGTAGAGACAATTCACCGAAAATTTATGATGAAAGTGAGGAGTTCAGAATAGGTAAATCTAAAGTACTAATGGAAGGAGAAGATATTTTAATAGTTTCATATGGACCTATGGTTGCCATTTCACAAGAAGTAGCTAATTCATTAAATAAAAAAGGTTTTAGCATATCATTAATAGATCTTTATTCTATAAAACCATTTGATGAACAAACTGTTATAAAGTATTCGAAAAAAGCAAATCATGTTGTTGTTATAGAAGAGCACAACGTTAACGGAGGAGTAGGCGATATGATATCTTCTTTTTTGTCTTCCAGAATACCTAGAAAGGTTACTAAAATAGGAATAGAAGATTCTTTTGGAACTTCCGGTAGAAGCTATTTTGAATTAATTGAATTTTTTAAATTAACTCCTAAATTTATTGAAGATAAATTAAAGGTGATGCGTGATGAATTATAAGCTAGTTAGCAAAGAATATAGGGAAAAAACTTTAGTTAAAGTAGGTAATGTAGTTGTCGGAGAGAAGCCTGTGATAATAGCAGGTCCATGTGCTGTAGAAAACAGAGAGCAAATTATTAAAACAGCTTTTTTTGTTAAGGAAAATGGAGCAAAAATTTTGAGAGGGGGAGCATATAAACCCAGAACATCGCCGTATAGCTTTCAAGGTTTAGGTGAACAAGGTCTAAAGCTTTTAAGAGAAGCATCGGATGAGGCAAAAATACCTTTTGTAACAGAAATAATGGATATAGAGCATATAAAGATTGTTTCTGAGTATGCTGATGCTCTTCAAGTGGGTGCAAGAAATATGCAAAACTATTCATTATTGAAAGAGTTGGGGAAAATTGATAAGCCGATTTTCTTAAAGAGAGGATTTGGCAACACTGTTGAGGAGCTCTTACAATCTGCAGAATACATATTAAATGGAGGAAACGAACAGGTAGTATTAGTTGAGAGGGGAATAAGAACATTCGAATCATCAACTAGATTCACTTTAGATATAGCAGCCGTACCTGTATTAAAGGGCCTAACGCATTTACCAGTTATAGTAGATCCAAGTCATGCAGCTGGTAAAAGGGTTTTAGTTCCTCCATTAGCAAAAGCTGGCATAGCAGTAGGTTCTGATGGATTAATGATAGAGGTCCATCCAGAACCAGATAAAGCTTTATCAGATGGCCCTCAGCAGCTTACTTTTGATATGTTTAAGCAATTAATGGACGACATAAAGAAAATAACGGTGATTTAATGATATTTAATATAAATGGAAATGAAGTAAATATTTTGATAGGAGATAATATATTAAATAAATTTGATCAAGAGAAAAAGTATTTTATAATATATCAGGATTCATTATCAAACGAACTAAATAAAATCGTATCTAATTTGAAATATTATGATATTTATAAAGCACCTGATGGAGAAAGGGCCAAAGATATTAATGTTGTATTAGATATAATAAAGAAAATGGTAAAAAAAGGGTATACAAGAAAAGATGCTATAATATCATTGGGAGGAGGAACTATTTCTGATTTAGCTGGTTTTGTTGCATCTATTTATATGAGGGGAATCGACCTTATTAATATACCGACAACACTCTTATCAATGGTAGACGCATCTATAGGAGGAAAAAATGGTGTAAATTTTGAAGGAATTAAGAATGTTATTGGTACATTTTATCAGCCCAAAATAATAATAAACGATATATCGTTTTTGAGAACTTTACCTAAAGAAGAAGTATTGAATGGCATGGGAGAAGTGATAAAATATTCTGTTACTATGGATAAAAATCTTTATAATTATTTAATAGACAATAAAGATAATATACTAAACTTAAATAAAGAGTCCTTAATTTTTATTATAGAATCGTCTATAAAAGATAAAATGAAAATAGTTATTAATGATGAAAAGGAAACAAATGGATTGAGGACTGTTCTAAACTTTGGACATACTATAGGTCATGCAATAGAATCTGGAAGCGAGTTTAAAATTAAACACGGTTTCGCAGTATCTTATGGTATGATTTGTGAAACTCAAATAGGAATTAATGAAAGAATTATTAACGAAGATGTTTATTACGCTATAAAGAATGTTGTTGATTTGTATAAAATAAAAATAGATTTGAATAATATAAATATAAATAAAGCTTTGGAATCTTTAGGAAAAGATAAGAAGAGATTGAATAATAGAAAAATTATGATTCCTTTACCTGTTAGAATTGGAGAATTTGAGATATTTATGTTGGATTTAGATATAATTGAGAAGGGATTTATAAGATGTCTAAATTAAGCCTTGGCTTATTGGGAGAAAATATTAGTAAAAGTCCTTCTCCAATCCTTCACAATTTCATTTATAATTATTTTAATATAGAAGCTGAATATAAATTATATGAAATAAAAAGGGAAAGTTTCCATGAAAAAATTAATTACATAATTAAAAATAACTATGGACTAAATGTTACGATGCCATACAAAGAATTAATAATAAAATATACAAAAGAAGTTTCAGATGATGCCAAAAAAATTGGAGCAATAAACACTATTAAAGGTGATATTGGATATAACACAGATTATCTTGCTTTCAAAAAAATGCTATCTCAATATGATATAAAAACTTGTTTAATTATGGGTGCAGGAGGATCCGCAAGGGCAGCATCTTTTGCAGTTTCTGAATTAGATCCTGACATTATTCTAATATATAATAGAACCATAGAAAGGGCTATGAATTTGATAAATGATCTCAAAAAAATTGGCACCAATGCAACATATATACAAAGTTTAAATGGAATAGAAGTAGATGCATTAATAAATACAATTCCTGTTGATCTAGACTTTAATATTAAATCGAAAACTATTTATGTTGATCTAGTTTATACGAGAAAAATTAAAAAAATTTCACAAAATATAATTGATGGCATTGATTTCTTAATAGAACAGGGTCTGTTATCTGATGAAATATGGTTTAATATTAAAGCAGATGAAGAGGTTAAGAAATATGTCGGGAAACTCGTTAGGAAATCTTTTTAGAATAACTACCTTTGGTGAAAGCCACGGTAAAGCAATAGGTGTAGTCATAGATGGTGTTCCAGCAGGTTTAAAATTAAGTGAAGAAGATATATATTTTGAACTAAAATATAGAAAACCTGGAAATAAATATGTTTCAACAAGAAAAGAGGAAGATAAACCACAGATTTTAAGCGGGATATTTAACGGCAAAACAACTGGAATGCCTATAGCAATACTTATAGAAAATAAAGATGCAATGCCGATACATTATGAAGAAATCAAACATAAGCCAAGACCCGGGCATGCAGATCTACCATTTATTGAAAAATATGGATATGAAAACTGGGACTATAGAGGTGGCGGTAGGAGCTCTGCTAGAGAAACCGTAGCAAGGGTTGCAGCAGGTGCCATTGCTAAGAAACTTCTATTGCTTTATAATACAATGGTTGCAGGTTATATTAAAGCGTCTGCAGATTTATTTATAGAAGGAACACCAAATTTTGATGATATTCTTTGTTCAAGAGAAAGCGAAGTTAGAACTATAAAAAGAGAAGAAAATAAGTTTAAGGAAATAATTGAAAAAGTAAGAAGAGAAGGAGATAGTATAGGAGGGCTTGTAGAAATAATTGTAAAAAATCCGCCTAAAACATTGGGTGAACCTGTTTTCAATAAACTTAAAGCCGATCTTGCAAAAGCATTATTGTCTATACCAGGAGTTGTTGGGTTTGAATATGGAATAGGATTCAATTCTTATAAACTTAAGGGTAGTGAAGTAATGGATGAAATATATTATGATGGAGAATTTAGGTTTAGAAAAAACGTTTCTGGAGGCATCTTAGGAGGTATATCTACAGGTGAAGACATAATATTAAGAGTAGCGTTTAAGCCAACTAGCTCTATAAATAAAGAACAGAAAACAGTAGACTTGTTGGATAATCTAAAACCAACTACGTTATCAATAATCGGAAGACATGATCCATGCATAGCTATTAGAGGTGTTTCAGTAGCAGAATCGATGGTGGCCTTAACTTTAGTTGATCATTCTATGCTATCTGGTATAATACCTAGGGTTAGATTAACAGATCAGCAAAGTGAAATTATAGAAAAGAGGTGGTCAGAATTCAAGAAGAAATGCATATAGCTTATGCAGGTGTTTCTATAGTTAATGCTATTCCTTGCGGAAGAGGAGCTGTAATACCTATTAATTTGAAAGCATATGCCAAAGAAGGAAGTAAAAATAGGGATTCTCCTTTAATAAGTGCCATTGAAGATTATTTATATAAAAAATATAATTTGAAAACAACCTTTCAAATTTTCTCTGAAATACCAGAAGGTGTAGGTTTAAAGAGCAGTAGTGCTGTTTCTGTTGCTATATTATCATCTATTGAAGAAAAAACGAAAGTATATCCTCCGCTCTTGTCTGCAATTATAACAAAAGAATATGGCCTTTCAATCACAGGAGCATTTGATGACGCAGTCTCTAGCTATGAAGGAAAAATTAGTTTTACAGATAACTTGAATTTAAAAATATTAAAATTAATCGAAAATCCTTACGATTTAAATGTAATAATTGTAATAAAGGGGAGGAGGAATGAGTTAAATGTAAACTTAATGAGAGAAAATTGCAAATTCTTTGATGAGGCATTTAAAAGAGGTATTAATGGAGATATATTTGGGGCAATTAAAATTAATGGTTATCTTATGGCGAAAATAAACAATTATGAAACAGAAATTTTGGATTATATGATTAAAAAAGGTGCAATTGCTGCAGGTATTTCAGGCAATGGGCCATCATATTTTGGCCTAGTTAAGAAAGGGGAGGAAGGGCCTTTGCTAGATCACTTTGAAGGATTTAAAATAGTATTAACCCAGGTGGTAAAATGAAGGTTACGATATTACCTTCTATAATTAAAGGAGAATTGGAAGCTCCTAAATCAAAAAGCATAGCTATAAGAATATTATTTGGATCTTTGATAAATGACGTTTTATTGAAAGAAGAAATTCCTAAGTCTGATGATGTTATTTATGCATATCGATCTATTTTAAAAATGGGAGTTTTGCATGAAGAAAATAAGCTAAAAAAGCCTAATTCAATAAGCCTAAATAATTTTTTTTATGTTGGGGGATCAGGAACTGTTGCAAGAATTTTATCAGGGTTAGCAATTATATTGGGTGGAGAAACTGTAATAGATGGAGATCAAAGTTTAAGAAATAGACCTTTTGATGGGTTATTAAAAATTTCTAAGTTAACTGATTCTGAGGTTTCTAGTAATAGATTGCCAATCAAGATAAAAAGTAAGGGAAAGGTTAATTATATTGAATTGCCTGAGCTTGAAAGCTCTCAGTATGTTTCTGGTATAATCTATGGCATGGCTTTAAATGATGGAGGTATCATAAAAATAAAGGAAAAAATTCCGTCGTTATATTATATAATGTTAACTATTGATTTATTGAATAAAATGGGATGCGATATAAAGTTAGAAGAAAATGAAATACATATAGGCAAATGTACAAAAAATGCTTATGAAACATCATTTCCTGGAGATTATTTATTATCGTCATTTTATGCTGTTTCATCATTGTTAACCGGGGGGTTAACAATTATAAAAGGACTTTATGAGCTTCCAAAATACAATGGCGATCATGACATAGTAAAAATTTTAAATTATGCTAATATTAAATCAGAGGTTAAAGGTGATAAATGGATTGTTTATGGTAATGAGATTAATGGAGAAATAAATGTAGACGTTGAGAACACACCTGATATGGCTATGTCGTTAGCTCCCTTAGGGACTAAATTAAAAATTGAAATCAATGGGATAAGAAGATTAAGGATTAAAGAAAGCGACAGAATATTATCTATTAAAGATACCTTGGAAAAATTTGGCAATAATGTAAAAATTTATGATAATAAAATTATAATAAAGCCAGGTAAATTAAAAATGGCTGAGATTAATTGTAACAATGATCATAGGGTAGCTATGATGGCAGCTTCAATTTCATTTATTAAGGGAGGAATAATTAATAATGCTGAATGCATAAACAAAAGCGATCCGATGCATTGGGAAAGATATAAAAAATTAGGAGGAGAAATAAGAATTGAATAAACCATTGATAGTATTGTCTATACCATATGGTGATGTTAGTGAATATATTAATTCTGAAGCCGATTATATTGAAGTAAGGTTAGACTATAAGAAAAATTTAACAATATATGACATAGATGAGTTTTTAAAATATAAAGAAAAAGTAATTTTAACTATTAGGGATTCAAGTGAAGGAGGAATTTTTCCAATAAGAGATGATGCTAAACTAAACATATATAAAAAAATTTTTGATTATGGAATTAAGTATGACGTCGAAATGAGATTTTTGGAAAAGTATAAGATACCATACGAAGGCGAGATAGTTTCATCTCATTATTTAAATTCTTTGCCAGGTATAAATGAACTTATAGAAAAATATAAGAAACTTGACAATTTGTTTACAGCAAAGGTTGCAATTAAAAACATAAATGGATATAAGTCTATATTAGCAAAGTTCTTGGAAATAATAAACAATCCTACAGTAATTCCTATAGGAGCTCCTTGGTATGAGAGAATTTCATATTCATTGCTTGGTTCCAAACTTTTATATGTTTATGACAAAGTACAAACAGGGGAAGGCCAACCAAAGTTAAGTATAGCTGCTAAAATATTAAAAGAAATATTTAATGGCTAATTATTTATGTTTTTATTTTCATTAGTAATAATTTAGATGGGATTAAAATGAAATCAAATAAAAAACTAGTTTCATATTTGCTCATATTATTAATATCATTAACAGCTCAAATTCCTTTAACTACGTTAAGATTTGTTATACCTATATTTGCCCATAATGCAGGTGCATCAATTTTTATAATCGGCCTATTAGGAACAGTTTATGGCTCCATATATTTTGTTTTAGCATCGATATTTGGTAGGTATTCAGAAAAAATTGGGATTAAAAGAATGGCTTCTTTAGGCATGATATTATATTTAGTAATATCTCTTATTTATACGCAATTTAGGACTCCTTATGAATACTTATTAGGAAAAAGTCTTGAGGCAGTATCAATGGCTATGGTTTGGCCAGCCGTTGAGGGACTATCTTCTAAACTAGGTAACAAAAATAAAGAGAGCGCTTTACTTATGTATACATTTGGATGGAGTATTGGAGCTTCAATAGCTCCTTACATAGCTTCATTTCTGCTTATTTACAATGATTTGTATCCATTGTTCTTTTCATCTATTATTAGTCTCTTATCTTTTATTTTCATTATAATATCAAAGCCAGGCGAAGAAGGAGAAATCATAGAAGGTTTTGAGGGCTTTTCAATTGCTTTTAATATAGTTTTTCCTATGTTGATATACGGGTTCGATTCATCAATATTTTATAGTTTTTATAGTGTTTATGGGACAATATATAATTTTGGAAAGTATAGTACAGGTTTGATTGGAACTTTTTATGGTATTTTTCAAACAATAGCATTTATTATAAGCTGGTTAATTTCAAGGAGAATCAAGTCAGGTAAATTAATTGTTATTGGAACAATAATGAGCCTATTTGTTTTTCTTGTTTATTTATATCATACAGTTTTTATAAGTATTGTTTCATTTTCTATATTGGGATTCGGTATGGGGCTTGTTTATTATTCAGCATTAATAAACATATTTAGAACGTTTCATAAGGATGTTACATCTAAAACAGGTATATTTGAATCATCTATAGGGGTTGGTTATGTAATTGGTCCATTAGTTGCTGGCATACCTACAAGATTAGGTTATATTTTGCCATGGCTTGTTCTAGTGATGTTTTCATTTTTATTATTAATAATAGAAATTGTTGGTCATTTCAAGGGCAAACTTATGTAAAAATAACACCGACTAAATTTTAATTAAAGGCACGTAAATTTCTTCATATGTTAAACCGCTATGATTTCCTCTTAAGTTTAATCCTGGATCATTTTCCCTATATGTATATAGATATTTTGTTTCGTTATCCTTTGCTATACCTAAATAATCTCCCATATTATTATTTAATACATATTCATCTACTTTGCCTAATAATTTTTTATCTATTATCTCATTTTTATCTAGAACCATTAGATTGTATTTTTCTTCTAAATAATTCTTTATATTGTTTCTTGTTTTAAACCATATAGCCCTTGAATCTCCATAGGGAGGTATTTCTAGCATATCTATTAATTCTTTATCTTGATTCCAGACAATAGTTTTCTTAACAGTAATTTGTCCATGATCTGCAAATATTATAAACGTATAGTTTTTAAATTTATAAGCTACTTTTAATATGTTTTCTAAAACATATTTAGTATCATAGATTATGAATTCTTGGTATTCATTATTATAGCCATAAGAATGACCCAAATGATCAGGACTATCATAATAAACGAAGATACCATCGTATTGATAAGAGTTAAGCGCTTTAACTAAATTAATTATCATATCTGTTGAATTATGGTAACCGTTTAAAGAAATTAAATCAGGTCTCTTTAAATCTTTATGAAAAGTATTTGTAAACTCAGTATTCGAAATGCTATTGTGAACTATAGATAATATTTTTTTATCAGTTTCATAAAGCCAAGGTCTTACAGGAAAGGCTTGATTATATGGCATATATTGTTTCAGGCTATCGCTAATAGATTCCCCCACATAATTATATCTCAAAGTATTTATTATACCTCCCAGTTTTTTGTTAAACATAGTATAACCTAATATTCCGTGTTCTCCTGGAGATTGTGCAGTAAATATAGTTGATGTAACTGAGGATGTAGTTGAAGGAAAAATCGTTTTTATTTGCTCAACTTCTCCATTAATTTCTATATTTATTTTTTTGAAGAGATCCCATCCTAATCCATCTAGAAATATAAAAACTAGCTTGTTCCCTTGGAATTCCATTGGATTAACTAGACAACTCCTTTTTACATTAAAAAATTTCGCTAATCCACATGCCAATCCATATATTGTTTTGTTTGTTTCATAGTCAGGGTAAACTAGTCCTTCCATAATATCCCCAGTATTAAGGATTTATGGGAAATTTAAGCTGTTATATTTAAATTAGGTAGCTATTAACATTTATTAATAAAAATTTATATACTTGTATAAGAACGTGGGAATTAAGAGGTGGGGATGATGAAACACCAAACAAAAATGTTGGATGTATAGTATATTGTATTCTAAGTATTTTAAACGTTTTTGTTAATCTGTTAAAACAAGTAGTTCTGCTTAATATAAAGTTAATTTGTAGTAAAGGTGGTTTATATGAAAATAAGTATTTTTAAAATAGGAGGATCTATTTTAAGCTCAAAGAATTCTTATATAAATATATCAAGTTATATTAAAGATTACTTAGAAAAAAACGATGAAAATCTGTTTATAGTTGTATCAGCTATAAAAGGAGCAACTGATCTGCTTATAGATTATTGCGATAAAGGTAATGAAGATTCTTTAAAAAAATTCGTTATTTTATATGAACAAATATCCTCTTCTTTTGATAATAAAAATTTAATTAATGAGATAAAAGAGAGAATAGACAAGCTTATGAAGATTACCAATGAAGCGAACGTAAATATTGCTTTAAAGGATTACATAGTTTCTTATGGAGAAAAATTAAGTAAAATAATAATGAAATACGCTTTAAACTATAATGACATAGACGTGGAAACTCTTGATGCAGATAAAATTATTATAACTAATAATAATTATGGAGATGCTTCAATTGATTTAATTGAAACAAAAAAAGCTTTGGATAAAATTAAAATTAACAAAAAAGTGTTTTTAATTGAAGGTTTTATAGGAAGATCTTATGATAATAATGTAACAACATTGGGTAGAGGCGGATCTGATTATACTGCATCTTCGTTAGCATATTTGTTAAATGCTGAAAAGCTTTATTTGGTTACAGACGTGCCTGGAATTTTTTCTAGTGATCCAAAAATCGTAAAAAATCCAAAAATTGTAAAGAGATTAAGTTTCGAGGAAGCCATAGAGGCTTCAAAATACAAAGTAAAGGGTATAAACTACAAGACTTTTTATCCTTTACTAAAAACAAATGTCAATGTATATGTAGGTATGCCAAATAATTATAATACATTAATAAATAATAACACTTATTATAACGGATATGCTAAGCTCATAGGCTATAAAGAAAATGGAATCGATAAGCTAGTTGGTTTAATTGGAGAGGGCATGAATAAGGAAGACATTATAAATAAAGTTAATGAAATGCTTAAAAATAAATATGATGAATTAATTATAGATAAAAATGATACGAGACCATCTCTTTCAATTTATATTAAAAATTATAACTTTTATGAACTGTTAAATTCTATTCATGATAAGTTTATAGGTGATTATAAATGAAATTAAATGCAATAGTTGTTGGCTCAACTGGTTTAGTTGGACAAAGGTTGGTATATTATTTAACAAACCATCCATGGTTTAAATTAATTGGTTTAACTGCATCAAAAGAGAGATCCGGTAAAAAGTATATGGATGCTGTAAAATGGAGCTTAGAAAATGAAATGCCAAAAGAAGTCAAAGATATGATAGTCTATGATACCGATATTGATTTAATAACTTCTCTTAAACCTGACGTAATTTTCACTGCATTACCTTCTAATATGTCTCAGTTTTATGATATAGAGTTAGTAAAAAGAGGTTTTTTGGTTATTTCTCACGCTAGCAACAATAGGATGGAACCAGATATACCATTGCTTAACCCAGAAGTAAATGCGGATCATATATTTGTATCAAAACTTCAAAAGGAGAGATGGAAAGGTAGATTGTTCAAAGTACCTAACTGTGTTACGTCTATATTAACTCTTGCTTTAAAGCCAATTTATGATGATTTTGGAATTCAACAAGTTTTTGTTTCAACTATGCAAGCTTTATCAGGTGCTGGACTTAATGGTGTTCCCTCGATGGCAATACTTGACAATATAATACCATATATTGAGCATGAAGAAGAAAAGATAGAGAATGAGAGTTTAAAGATATTCGGTTATATAACTCCAAAAGGTATAAAATTAAATGATAAATTTTATGTATCTCCATCAGTTCATAGAGTAAATGTTTTAGAAGGTCATTTAGAAAGCGTGTTCATAAAAACAGAAAAAGAGGTCGACATCGATGATATAAAGAAGGCCCTAACGGAATTTAAAGAAAATAAAATAAAGAATTTTGACTTGCCATCAAAACCAAAAAATCCAATTATTGTTAGAGAGGAAGTTGATAGACCTCAACCAAGATTAGATAGAAACGAAGGTAATGGAATGAGTGTAGTTGTTGGAAGAATTAGAAAAGATAAGAAAAATTGGATTAAGTTTAATGTCTTAGGTCATAATACTATAAGAGGCGCAGCAGGAAATGGGGTTTTGATTGCCGAAACCTTATTAAAGAACATTGATTCATTAGATATTTAAATGTATTTATTCTACAATTATATATACTGGAGCATGATCCGAGCCCATGATTTTGTCCATTATATCGCAATCTTTAACCCTCTCTACTATATCACTTGATACTACACAATAGTCTATCCTCCAACCTATATTCTTCTCTCTTGCGTGGAATCTATAGGTCCACCATGAATATCTATTGGGTTCTTTATGGAATATTCTGAAAGCATCAACATATCCTAAGTCAAGAAAATGTGTCATCCAATCCCTTTCTTGTTGGGTAAATCCTGGATTGTTGATATTGTCTTTTGGTCTCGCTATGTCTATTTCCTTATGTGCAACGTTAAAGTCACCACATATTATTTTTGGTTTCTTTAATTTACTTAAGTATTTTTCGAATAGGCTGTTAAAACTTAGCTTATAATCGAGTCTTGTTAACCCATGTTGGGCATTTGGAAAATAGGCATTAATTACATAATAATCCTTAAACTCTAGTGAAATAACTCTGCCTTCAGAGTCGAAGTCTTCATTGCCAATTCCAAAAGTAACATTGATTGGTTTTAATTTGCTCATAGTAAGAGTTCCTGAATAACCTTTTCTCTTAGCCGGATTAATATATATCTCGTATCCTAGTCCCTTTAGTTCTTCTGGTATTGAGTCTGTTTTAATTTCCTGGAACATTATTATATCAAATTCTAATATTTCTTTTGGAATACCCTTATTTAAAAGACTCCTTAATCCATTTACATTCCAAGTCAAAATTTTCATTAAATCACCAATTGTTAAATTTAAAACTAAATATTTAAATATTAATAAAGATTGATTTTGAAAGTAAATCAGAATAGAAATCTATAAATAATAAATAAATTTCATATATGTTTACTAATTAGATTTTGCTCTTTATCAAAAGCTTAGAAAATGAAACCCATCTTGTATTTATAAATGATTTTTTATTGCTATACTAAGCCATTAGATTTTGAAAATTTTGATTTTGCAATAGATGCTATTGTGATATTTTAAATATTTTATATGCATGACATTGCAATAAAAATTCTTATTGAACGTTCAGCAAAGTAAATTTTTATTATTTAATTATTGTAAACTAGGTGTTAAAAATGGAAGACAGAAATAGTCTATCAAAAAATTCAGTAACGTTTTTAGGAGATTTCTTTAACTCACTCGCAGGCCAAGCACCAACCTATAGTATAGCGGGTGGAACTGCATATATTTTGAGTACATCTTATGTTTCCTCGCCTTTAGCTATGCTAATAACATTGATCGGTGTAATGACTATTGTATATTCAGTTATAATATTATCGAAAAGATATGCTCATTCAGCTAGTTTTTATTATTATGTTTCAAAAATTTTAGGCAAATCATCAGGTTATTTTAATGGATTAATATATACAATTTTTTATAGCGTTGTTGGTATAGGATCAATAGCAATTGCATTTGCCTATTTGGGATATGAAGGTATTTACGCACTAACAGGCATAGAAATTAACCCTCTCTTTCTAATTATTATACCTGTTATAGTCGCTTACATAATAGCTTATTTAGGAATTAAGCCAAGTATTAAGTCGGAATATTTAGTTTCACTAATAGAAATAAGCATTTTAATAATATTTATAGTTTTTTCTTTTGTATATAATTCAAAAAATATTTCATTAATGCCATTTACTCTAAAAGGTACTTTTACAAATTCATTAACGGGAGAATTAGCTGCGATTTCAGGAGGATTAATATTTTCTATAACTTATTTTATGGGATTTGAGGTTTCAACTCAATTAGGGGAAGAATCTAAAGAGCCTAATAAAAACATACCAAACAGCACATTAATATCAACGCTTATCATGGGTATATTGTACATTTTAGCAACTTATGCTATATTATTAAACATAGGATACAGCTATAATTCTGTAAACAATTTTATTTCAGAAGCTCAGGGAGAAGGTGTAAATCCTGTTTTCCTTTTAATGAGAAGATATTTGGGCCTATTAGGCTTAACAGTTTTTTCCATTATAACTTTAATTAGTGTTTTTGGATGTTATTTAGCTACATTAAATGCTACATCTAGAATGTTATATGGTATGAGCAAAGAAGGAATTTTACCTAGCAAATTAAGTGCAACTCATAAAAAATTTAAAAGTCCCATAAATGCTTTAAATGCCAGCACATTAATGAGCTTAATTGCAATTATTATATTTTATTTAATATCTTTAAATTATGGTAATTTGATAAACATAACATATAATGCTATGGAAAAAGCGTATGCGATAGATTCTCTTTATTATGTTATTTCTCTTGCATTATTATCAATTTCTGCTTTCTTAATTTCTGAAACAAAAGGTAAAATTATAAGTATTATAGGATTAGTTATTTTGGGGATAACTTTTTATTATTCGATAGTAAATATTTATTATTTGATTACAATAATAATATCATCTTTATTAACAATTTTAACATATTTTTTATTTAAGAATAAATTTGAAATAAATATATAAACATAACTATAAACTTTTTGTGAAAGGGGAAATAAATGGGTAAGATTGCCTTAGTTAATGGACTTGTTTTTGATTCAACAGGAAAACCTGTTTTTAAGGGAAATATTTTAATTAATGAAGGAAAAATAGAGAAGGTTGGAAAAGCAAACGAAATGAACATACCTGATGAATACGAAATAATTGATTTAAAAAATAAATTTGTTATGCCGGGCATGATAGATGCGCATCTTCACTTAACAGGAAGCAGGAGCGGAAAGGTGGAAGAAGATTTAATAACTCCTATAGGTGTATTTTTTGCAAGAGCTATTAAAGACTTAGAATCTATTATAAATGCCGGCTTTACAACTGTTGTAGATGCAGGAAGTATAATCGCTGTCCAGTTAAAAGAAGCTATTAACGAAAAAACTATAATAGGACCTAGAATTATTGCGGCAGGCCCGGTATTATCACAAACTTTTGGTCATGGAGATACTCATTATTTACCAATAGAATATGTAGATTATAGGACAACAAGAAAATTAACACCCTTCATGTCATTAATTTGCGATGGTACAGATGAATGTAGAAAAGCAACAAGATATGCATTTAGAGAAGGTGCTGATTTTATAAAGGTGATGGCATCTGGAGGAGTATTATCTCAAAGGGATAGGCCTGAATATAGGCAGTTTACTTTAGAAGAACTTAAAGCTATAGTTGATGAAGCTAATGCTGTTGGTAAATGGGTACATTCTCATGCTGAAGGGAAAATAGGCATAATAAATTCAGCAAAAGCTGGAGTAAAAGTAATAGCTCATGGAGATATGATGGACGAAGAGGCTGCTAATGAAGTATTAAAAGCTGGAAGTGTAGTGATTCCAACATTTGCTATTGATTATGCCTTATTAGAAAAGGGAAGCGAATTAGGTGTGCCAGAATGGGGAATGAAAAAAATAAAAGAATTATATGAAATACATGTAGAAAATGCTAAACTTGCATATAAAATGGGAATTAAATTAGCAACTGGAACAGATTATTCTGGAGGAGTAGGAAAACATGGAGACAACGCAATGGAATTAAAACTTTTTGTAGAAAAAGTTGGTATGAAAAATGAAGAAGCTTTAATTTCTTCAACTAAGATTGCTTCTGAAGCAACAGGACTTGAAAAATTAATCGGAACAATTGAAAAAGGAAAGCTAGCAGATTTAATAGTTATTAATGGGAATCCGTTAGATGACATAAATGTGTTATTAAATAAAGAAAATATACAACTTGTTATGAAAGAAGGAGAAATATATAAAAATAAATTAACATAAATATATAAAAATAAATTCTTGCTTTTAATTTATTTATTAATCTTTTAGTTTTAACTTTGTAGAGATTAAGAGAAAAGTTTTCTTTTCATGATTAATAGATAAACAATTTGCTACTAAGATATTTTGATAATTACAAAAATAGTATGATTTATCATGAATAATAGAACCTTGTTTTACCTTCAGAATCAAGAGAAGTAAAGTCTGTAGAGAATAACTACTCTTTTCAAGATATCATAAAACATTTCTATTAATAAAACCCTTTTCATACTAACAGGAAAATTCATAATTTTTACAATAACCTTGTATATACTGTACAATTGAAATATTAGTTAAATATATACATTTAAAAAATAATTTTAGATAATTAATAAAATTTAGGTGAACCTAAAATTGGTAAATTATAAATTATTCTGTATATTAGGATTGTGCGTTTTGATATTGTTATCCATACCTTTTGCTTATTCTGCAACAGGAACTTCTAAACTAATTATTAATCAAACTATATTCAATCTAACTCCTGGTCAAAAAACAAATGAAAAATTCCAATTAATTTTAAGTAGTGGAAGTACATGGGGTACAAGCATTGATGTTTCGCCATCCGTAACTGGTATATCAATAATTTTTAATCCAAGCACTGGTGATCCCACTTTTTCCGGTACTTTAACAATATCAGTGGGAAGCAATGTTAAACCAGGAGAATATAAATTTAATGTAAGCGCAACGGGAGATGATCCTACCACGTCTCCTATAACGATTATTGTCTATGTTACATCTCCAGAAGTTACTACAACCTCTTCGCCTTATCAGACAACCTCAAACTATACTTCTACTACAACATCTCCAGAAGTTACTACAACACCTAAAACACAAACTAACTATTTTTCATACGTAATAATAGTAATGATACTATTAGCTATAATAATAGGAGGTTCATTATATTTTACTAAAGGATCTTCAGTTAGCAAATTTACTATAACAGGGTTGTCTATAGTTAGCGTTATATTATCACTTTATCTGATAGTTGCTGATTCGACATTAAGAAATTTTGCAAGTATTCATTATTATTTGCTTATTTTATACACTGTATTATTAATAGTGTTAAATCCTACAATGTATGTAGTAAAATCAAAGACTAGCTATACCATTTTGGGCATCATATCTGGCTTATTTTTTATAGGTATGCTAATAGATTCACTTATGGGTATGCCTCTTTCATCACTAAATAATGTTGGTAGTAGCTTTAGTTTAAATTACTTTTATGGTTTTGGTAGAAATAATTTATCCAATTTTTCAATTTCGTTTACATTTTCAGCTCTATTAATATTAACATTTCTTATATTTATTATTAGTATAATAAACATAACTAAACCTAAAGGTTCTATCAATTCTATAACCAAGTAACAAAGTTAAGAAAATTTTTAATTATTTTAATAAAATACAATTAAATTCGATTTTAAAATTAAAAATTTTCAATTCGGGCATTTACTTAGGTCTATTTTTTTGTATAGATTATTTACTATCCTTTCATTTACTTTTTTTCCATGCGGCCTTAAACCACCTGTAAAATTCGAAGGAATGTGCAACAATTCATGTATTATAACTTTTATTTTATCTTCTTTCGATAGCAAATCAAATTTTTCACTAATTACCTCTATTACATAGACAGGTTCTGATCTTAATGCAAACCTTATAGCCGAAGGTATAGAATAAATTCTTGCATATGCCTTTGTTTTTGCATTATGACTTCTAATGACATAAACGTTTTCAAGCCTAATATAATCTAGTCTTAAATCATTTGCTATACATTTAACTAAATTTTCTAAGAATTTGTCATTTTCAAATTTTATCATTATCTCATCTTAGCCTTAGCATTAGTGTAGCGAAAACTTTTGAATCGTTAATTAAATTTTCTATAATAGAGTATTCATTAGGTTGATGTGCAACATCATCATTAGTTGACCAAACAACCGCTTCATAATTATATGCTCTCAAAAATGTTGCGAAAGTTATTCCGCCAATACCTCCTACAACCGCTTCCCTTTTTCTTAGCTCTTTTATTGTTTTCTTAATTTCCATAACTAGTTTATTTTCAGGATTTGTTGGTTTAGGAGAATCGTTTTTATCAATTATTTCAAGATCTATCTCTGGAAATTCTTTGTTTTCAATGATTTTTTTATTCTTTT
The DNA here is from genome assembly GCF_049974385.1 of Caldisphaera sp. Taxonomy (NCBI): domain Archaea; kingdom Thermoproteati; phylum Thermoproteota; class Thermoprotei; order Acidilobales; family Acidilobaceae; genus Caldisphaera; species Caldisphaera sp. The sequence goes on from NZ_JBMFIW010000019.1 coordinate 21,168, forward strand.
CTTTTAATTTTACAATTACTCTATTTATTTCTTTTAATACATCATCCAATTTATAGTCTGGAATAACTCTGCAATCAAAAGTAACTTCATGAAGTCCAGGTATTATATTTGGTGAAGAGGAGCTTCCTTTTACCATTGTAGGTTCGAAGGTAGATTCTGGAGGATCAAATAAGTTGTTTTTACTATTGAATTTTTTATGAAGATTATCATAGATTTTTTTGGCCAGTTCAAGAGAAACTCTATGCGCATTTAAGCCTAGGTCCGGTGTAGAAGCATGAACTTGTTTTCCTTTGACTATAAGCTTAAATTGTAATATAGATTTTTCAGCTATTTCAATAAAGGTACCATCTTTATTCCCAGCATCAGGTATTAAATAATAATCATTTTTATTGAAAAGGTAGTTGTGATTTTCCAATAGATATTTCATTCCATATTTAGATCCTGCTTCTTCATCACTTACAAAGGCAAGCTTTATAGTTAATTCTGGATTAATCTTTTTATTCATTAAAGCTTTTGCTGCATATAAAGATGATATTATTGATTGTCCGTTATCTTCTGATCCTCTAGCATATATTTTATTATCTATAATTTTAGGCTCAAAAGGTTTTGTTATGGTCCAATCAAGCATGTTTCCAGGCGGTACTACATCTATATGAGTGATAATCCATAAAGCTCTATTATCTTCCCCTTTATAAGTTGCAATAATATTTGGCCTAACCTTATCTTTAGCTCTATCATCAACAGAATAGAACTTCTCTATTTTATCGAAATTAAAGCTATTATTTAAAATTTCTATAAGCTTGTTAGCCTTATCTATTTCTCCCTCGCCACCAAAATCAGGGCTAATTGCAGGTATTTTTAAAAGCTCAAGAAAAGATCTAATTGCTTCATCTTTTATTTTTTCAACTTCCTCTAAAACTGATTTTTCCATTTTTATTCCCTCTTAATTTAAAACATTAAATAATTTAAAAGTCTATACAATAAAAACATATTAAGTTGAGTTATTATTAGTTAATTGTGACAAAAATGAGTTTTAAAGAAAAAATTACTTCTGATGAAGTTGATATAGAATATGAGAAAGGAAATATTAATTTAAAAAAGGTAACAAGAAAAGCTGAAAAGCTAAGTTTTATTAATATAGATACTCCTGACATGAAGGATCCTGTAGCAATACCACCACTTAGACTGGTTTTTTCTGATAACCTATCTATAGAATTTTCTAGGAGAAGATTTTCTTTACCATTTTATCACAGAAATATGGACTATGATGAACTAATAATTTGCTTAAAAGGAAAAGCTTTATGGGAAACAGAAACTGGTAATTTTGAGTTAAATGAAGGAGAAATGTTAATTATACCTAGAGGTATAGCTCATAGACCCGTCAATCCAAGCCAAGATTATACTGCATTAGAAATAAAATATAAAAATAAATTAACTTTTTCAAAGTGAATCTACAAAATAAACTTTCCTTATTTTTTTGTAAAATGCAACTTTAGAGTTCACATAATTTATTAAATCTTCCTCTTTAATTTTGTTTTTATATTCTTCTTTTAAGATAACTTTTGCAACTGGTAAATCGCCAACATCTGGATCTTTCTCACCATATACGTAAGCCGATTTAACTGCTTCATGCCTCAACAAAACATTTTCAATATCCTTTGGAAATATAGGATATGCTTTGTATTTTAGCATCCTTTTTTTAACACCTTTAAAATATAGAAATCCTTTATCATCTTCTGAAACTAAGTCTCCAGTCTTTAAATAATCATTATGAAAAGCCTTTTTTGTTTCCTCATTATCTTCATAACCTTTCATTAGCCATGGTGCCTTAACCAAGAGTTCTCCAGTTTCTCCCTTATTAACTACTTTTTCTGGATCTGTTGGATCTACAATTTTTACTTCAGCTCCATATATTGGCAAACCGAGCGTGTTCTTAACATATGAAAATTCCTTAGGTTGATATGTAACTACCCATGATTCTGTCATACCATATGATTGAACCAATGGTGCATCAAATATTTTAACAAATTTTTCTTGAGTTTCTGGCTTTAATGGAGCCCCAGCAGAAATTCCTAATTTAATTGTATTTTTAAAGCTTTCATTTGATTGAGTGATCTCATCTATAAGAGAATCGAACGACATGGGTGCAGCAGACATAAAATTAATATTCAAATTTTTTATCGAATTCTTTACAATTTTAGGATCCCATCTCTGAAGCATTATAGCAGTTCCTTCATTAAATAAGGGAACTAAAAGACTTACCTGAAGACCCAATACATGAGTGATAGGAGCTATTACTAATGAATTTGGTTTGAAATCGAACGAAACAGTCTTGGATAGTGCTTGGACAGCATATGATAAACCCTTGTAGGAGTGATAAGTTTGCAACGTTCTTCCTGCAATCCCGGCATAATACATTATTACAGATGTATTTTCTAGATTATCAATTGTTTTTTCATGAGTAGTAAAATTTTTACTTAATATATCTTTAAAATAAATAACTTTTGGTGTTTCTTCGCTTTCCTTAACTTGGCCGTCCAAAACTAATGATTGTTCAATACCTAATTCCTTAAGGGTTTTTGCCTCTCTTTCATAAAATTGCCATGAGACAAAAGAAAATTTTATATTCTTATCTTCAACTTCCATTTTTAGGTCTTCAGATATTGTTAAAGGGTCAACTAAAACTGCTATATTATTGCTTTTCATTATCCCTAGCAATCCTATAACGGCATCTATTGTATTATGAGCAGAAAATAGGATTTGAGATTCCATAATTTTATTTTCTAATAAGAAATCAGCTATCTTATCAGATAATATTTTCATTCTATGCCATGTTATACAATGGTAATTTTCTAATTGAATCAAACTGCATTGATCAGGATTCTTTTCTGAAATTTCGTCAAAAAATTTAAAAATAGGTTTATCAATAAATGAGATATCCTCTATCATATACAAAAAATCACCATTATTAACTTTCTGTCATAGCTTTTTTAAACTCTTCGTATCTCTTCCTTAGATCTTCAAACGCAACGGGATCATCTAAAGTCGATAAATCGCCAAGAGGTTCATTTCTAACTGTTGCTCTTAACAATCTTCTCATTATTTTACCGCTCTTGGTTTTCGGAAGTTTGTTAACAAAAATTATGTAATCAATTATGAAACCAGAATTCTTTGCATATTCTTTGAGCTGATTTGTTAGGTTTTGATCTGGAGTATATCCTTTTCTAGGAACAACAAATAGCAACAATTTTTCTCCTTTTCCTTCAAAAGACGGCATACTGGTTGCAGCGACTTCTGCAACTGCTTGATGAGAGCCTATGAGGCTTTCAACTTCCATAGTTCCAACTCTCTCTCCTCCCGGCCTTAATACATCATCAGCTCTACCTAATACAAATAGATAACCATCAGAATCCATATATCCATAATCCCCGAAGAATACATAACCAGGGAATCTTGATGTATATACTTTGCTATATCTTTCCAGATTTGGATCATTCCACATCTTTCCTAAAGCTGGAGAATATGGTTTTAACACTATGTAACCTTTTTTGCCTGGTGGCAATGGATTCCCATCATCATCTACTATAACAACCTTGCTTAATGGAAATTCAATACCTGCTGAACCTGGCTTGAATGGTATTTCTCCTAAGCCATATGGAGTTGCAGCAGCTGGTGAAAGGTGTTCCGTAAACCAATACGCATCTGCTATATATACATCTGGCAGCATTTCCCTAAACCATTTGAAGAAACCTACATTTAATGTTTCACCAGTATTTAGAACAATTCTTAGTGAAGAAGTATCTCCAGCTTTAACTGATTCATCTCCTATTGATTTCAGTGTATATAACGAAGTAGTGGAAGACCATATCAACGATACGTTAAATCTCTCTATAATTCTTGACCATAAATCTGGCCTTGCTCCTATGAAACCTTCAAAAAGAACAGATGTTATACTAGAAACTGGTGCTGTATAGAGATTAGCCATGGGCCATACAGGCCATCCTAGAGCAGATACGGTCCACCATACATCGTTAGGTCTTAAATCATATAATCCTCTAAAGGTCCAATTTAAAGAGAGAGGATATCCTATTTGGGTTTGCGTTATTCCTTTAGGTTTCCCTGTTGTTCCACTTGTATAATAAATCGTACCTACTTCATTCGCTTCTACTGGTTCTGGCGGTACATAGACCTTTCCTTTAGGAGCAATATCCTCGTAAACCAAATCCCTATTCTGTTTTAAAGAGAAATTTGAAAAACCTCTACTAACAACAAGGACTTTTTCTACAGGTAAATTAAATTTATTGGCTACATTATCAAAATAGTTCTTTATATTAATTTCACTTCCAGCATTAATTGTGTTTGCAAATACTACAGCATATTTTGATCCAGTATCAATAAACCTTGTTGCAATAATTTCGTCTGTTAATCCAACATAATGTATCACAGCAATTGCTCCCAGTCTATGGACAGCTAATCCAAATGCAACTGCTTCTGGGGAACTTGCCATCAACATAGATACAGTATCTCCATGTTTTACTCCCATTTCTTTCAAAACATAAGCTGCTCTGTTTACTTCATAATATAAATCCTGGTATGTAACAGATTTACTGTTTCCTCTTTCATCCATCCAATAAAATATTACTTTATTCGCTTCATTTGGTAAATGCCTATCAACAGCATTATATGCTAAATTTGAAATTCCTCCAACAAACCATTTCTCATAAGGTGGATTACCTTCTAATATTTTTACTGGCTCCTTAAACCATGTAATTAAATTCAGTCTATCACGCCAAAACTTTTCGGGGTTTTGGAGACCTTCCTCATTCATCTTCCTTATCTTTTTATAAGAAAATAGCTCACCCTCCATATTATTCACCTGTACACATTATAGTATTTAATTTTGAATATTTAAATTTTCCCACATAGTTCCTACTATACGAATTGTTTATATGCTAATAATTTGAAATTTATAAAAATTTAGAAAAAAATTATTTGTGAAATATTTGATAAAAATAAATTTAGCTTAATTCAAAATACTTTATATCGTTTATGGTACCATTTCTTTCATTTTCTGGCTTAAATACGGGCTTAAGTTTTATGCCTATTTCCAGTTTATCTAAAGGCACATTTAATAGATGTATTAATCCTGTTTCAGCATTTTTAGGCTTAATTACGCCTATAATTTTTGGATTCGGTAAGTTATTTTTGTACATATCTTGATATACTATTGTATATGAAACTAAAATCCATTCATCATTAATTTCTATCAATTCACCTTGAGTAAAATCAGGACAGAATGTTTTTGGTGGGACGTATATTTTATCTTTGCATTTCATGCCAAGTATTTTTCCTTCTTTTAATCCTTTAGCAAACTCCAACCCGTGAATGCCAGGCGTATATACGTATTTTTCAACTTCTTGCTCTCCTGGAAATATAACTAAATCTTCCATTCTATTTCTTTTATCATAACTCATACATACCACCTCATAATGGTTCAAAACATTCTATATCTAATATATTACCTTTTCTTTCTTCTTTCGGCTTCCACCTTACTTTAACTTTCATTCCTATAGCTTTTCCGCTTATTACATCTTGGGGATCAACACATATCTTGTGGAACAAACCAGCAAATTCGTATTCTCCATCTCTATATCCAGGCACATCAAGTTTTATTGTTCCTACAACTTCTGGCCTCTCTATTTTCTCTCTTTTTGTTGATATATATGTAATAACTGCTGTATGTATTTCTCCTGTTTGGGGAACCTCTACCCATTCATTTGTTGCAACATGGCACCATTCACAATAAGATCTTGGAGGAACAAATATTCTCCCGCACTTTGGACATTTTCTTCCTAATATCTTGCCTTCTTTTAGTCCTTCTAAAAACTTTGATATTGTTGTTCCAGCTGCAAAGTCGTACTTCGCTTGAGGCATATCTTCAACAAGTCCTATTAAGGAATACATTTCCTTTTCCTTCAGTTTTATTCCAGGTAACTTATTTATCTTTGAGCTCATAACATTACACCCCCTAATTACTTAAAACTATAACTGTACCAGCTTGCATGAGGTCTCCCCATGCATTAGCAACTGCTTTATGAACAGGTTTCTTGACTTGTCTTTTTCCAGCCTCGTATCTAAGTTGCCAGAAAAGCTCTGCAACCTTCATTAGTCCTGCAGCAGCTATTGGATTTCCTACGCCTAATAAACCTCCGCTTGGGCTTGTTGGTAATTCTCCATCTCTATCAAAGTATCCTTCTCTAACCAATTTCCACGCTTCACATGGTCTAGCGAGCATTAAACCTTCTATATGATGTAACTCTTTATAGTCGAATGGATCATAAGGTTCTGCAACGTCTATTTCTTTCCATGGTCTTTCAATTCCTGCCATCTTATAGGCCATTCTTGCTGCATAATTTAAATACCTTGGAAATGCTAGTTCCCTATTATACCAATGTTGATTTTCTAAAGTAAATCCTATACCATCTACCCAAACTGGACTATCAGTAATTTCTCTAGCAACATTTTCAGATGTCATTACTAAAGCAGCCGCTCCATCAGTTACAGGAGAAACATCTAGCAAGTTAACAGGCCAGACAAGAGTTTCACTCTTTAAAACATCATCTACAGTTATATTAGCGGCAGTCAATGCAGCGGGATGATCTAAAGCATTTCTTTTATTTTTAACGCTAACAAGAGCAATATCTTCTTTCTTAGCACCGCATTTAGCCATGTACCTCCTCATTTCCATTGCAAATATCCATAGCAAATTAGGTCCTAATGGTCTTTCAATTATTGGATCCCATATATACTTGAAAACATATTGCGGATGTGGATGGGCAGGACTCATTTTTTCTTCAGCAACAACTAAAACTTTCTTACATACACCGCTAGCAACATGCCAATATGCTGATTCAGGGACAAAAACTCCCGTTCCTCCTCCAACATATACTCTTGTCATAGGTTTATTTATTGCACCTGAACCATCTCCCAAATATTCCCCTTTGAAGTGCATTCCATCAAAGGTATCAGGAGCAGAACCTATAACAACACAATCTATATCGCTTAGAGTTAGCCCAGCAGAGTCCAAAGCCATCTTAGCTGCTTCCCATGCTAATTCTCTAGGAGTTTCTAATGCTCTTCTCATGAATGTTGTTATACCTGCACCAACTATCGCTACCCTATCCTTCATAAATATATTAGATCTCATATTTCTCACCTCATACAGAAAGAAGGGCTACCATACTTGTATATGTTGGTACGCCCCTCCATGATGCAACCAAGCCCCTTCTAACATTTTTTAACTGGTGATTTCCTGCTTTACCAGTCAATTGGAGATATGCTTCTAAGAGTCTAGAAAGTCCGGTTGCCTCCAATTGGACTCCCATGGATAAACTCCCTCCACTCGGGTTAACTGGCAAAAAGCCATCGCGATTCAAATCACCTTTTTCTAACATTTTATGAGCTTCCCCTTCTTTTACTAACATAGTCTCTTCTAATGCCAATAATTCCATAAAACTAAACCTATCTTCTATTTCTGCAAAATCTACTTGTGGATTTCCATTCAAATTTGCCATTTTATATGCCATAAGAGCTGCACTTCTAAATGATTTCATCTTTCCCCATTCATGCCATTCAGTTGCCCCAGTTCCAGTTTCTGTAGAATATCCTATTCCTTCTATCCATACAGGATTTTCTGTTAACTTCTTTGCGTAATCCTCACTAGCTAAAACAAATGTTATGCTTGCATCGCTAAACGGGGCTATCTCATAGTTTGTCATAGGATATATACTATAGCTAGACGATAATACATAATCTAAATCTATTCTTGTTGAAAAAGATGCTCTTTCATTACTTAACCCATTGTTTTTGTTTTTTACTGCAACCATAGCTAAATGCTCTCTTTTAGTACCTGTTCTTTTCATATAGGCAACTGCATCTAAGCCTGCATAAAATAATGGATTAACATAATCCAATGGCCTAACATGTAAGGGATCCAATGCAAATCTATAAATATCTTGTAGAGTTTTAATTTCGCTTGGCTTTCCATGAGATTCTACAGATACTACATTAAAATGACCTGTTTTTATAAGCATGTATGCATGAGCAATCCCTTCTAATCCATCTCCAGCAACTGTAAAAGTTGGCCTTAAAGCTCCACCTATCGGTTCAGGAGCAAATTCATCAGAAATCGCTATACCTTCCCACATATCTTCTTGACAATCAACAAAAGCATCTACATCATATCTTGGATCAATTTTTGCATTGGCATAGGCCCTTGCTGACGATTCGAACATCATATCTTGAAATGAAACATCGATTGTCGTTGGCTTAAAACCATACCATCCCACTCCAACTATAGCCACACGGGACATTAGCACACCCATATGTATTTTGAAGGAAACTTGTATAAATACTCTGAGTATATTAATATACATAACGGTGTACACAGACTAAGTGGTGGGAGAATGGTATATATCTGGACCCCTCCAAAGGAATTAAAAGAGACATCTAACGTAGCTCAATTTATGCAAAAATTTAATTTTGATAACTATAGCAGTTTAGTTAAAAAAAGTCAAGATGATTTGAAGTGGTTCTGGGGAAATTTACCAGATTGGTTAGATCTAGAATGGTTTAGCAAGTTCAAAGAAGTATATGATACATCTCAAGGAATAGAATGGACTAAATGGTATGTAGGAGGAAAAATTAATATATCATATAATGCTCTTGACAGAATAATAAAAAATGGACTCGGAAACAAAACGGCGATGATATGGTATGGCGAAGATGGTAAAACAGTTAACTTAAGCTATATAGAAATGCTTGATAAAGTAAATAGGTTATCCAATTATCTAAGCGAAATAGGTGTAAAAAAAGGTGATGTTGTATCAATTTATGCTCCTTTAATGCCAGAAACTGTAATAGCAATGTACTCATCCTTTAGAATAGGAGCTATAGCTAATCCAATTTTTAGCGGATTTGCTCCAGATGCAGTTGCAGAGAGAATAAAGGCTGCAAATTCAAAGGTATTAGTAACAGCAGATGGATATTATAGAAAAGGAAAGATAATAGATCTTAAGAAAAGCGCTGATGAGGCTGTAAAGAAATCAGGTGTTGATTTAAAAGTAATTGTTGCAAAAAGATTCAACAAAATAGATATACCATGGGATGATAAAAGAGATATATGGTTTGATTCTGCAATAAATGGTAAAAGGCCAAATTTTGATGCTGTAGATACAGAATCTGAGGATCCAGCACTGCTTATGTTTACAAGTGGTACAACAGGTAATCCAAAAGGGGCCGTAATTAGTCAAATAGGATCTATTTTACAGCCATCGAAAGAGCATTATTTTAACCTAGACATTAAGCCTGGATCAATAAAAGATTATAATGATATATTATGGTGGATTACTGATATCGGATGGATGATGGGCCCGTGGCAAGTTATAGGGACACAAATTTTAGGAGCAACTCACTTTTCATTAGAGGGAGCATTAGATTATCCAAATAAAGATAAGGTATGGGCGCTTATTGAGAAATTTAAAATAACACATCTCGGATTTGCAGCAACTGCAGCAAGGCTGTTAAAGTCTTTCGGTAATGAAGCATTAGAAAATCATGATCTAAAGAGTTTAAGAGCATTTGGAAATACTGGAGAACCAATAGATGAGGATACATGGTTTTGGGTAATGAAAGATGTAGGCAAAGAAAAGAGACCTTTAATTAATTTGAGTGGAGGAACAGAAATATTGGGATGTTTTCTTTTGCCAAGCCCTGTAGTTAATTTAAAGCCTTCAACTCTTTGGGGACCCGGGTTAGGAATGAGCGTTGATGTATTCGATGATTATGGTAATTCGGTAAGAAATAGACCTGGATATCTTGTTGCCACAAAGCCAGCACCAAGCATGACCAGAGGGCTTTGGAAGGATCCGAAAAGATATCTAGAAACTTATTGGAGCACGTTTAAAGGAGTATGGTTCCATGGAGATTATGCATTAATTGATGAAGATGGTCTTTGGTATATATTGGGTAGAGCTGATGATGTTATAAAAGTAGCAGGCAAAAGAATCGGACCGGCAGAAGTTGAAACAATAATAAACTCTCATCAAAGTGTTGCTGAAAGCGCATGCATTGGTTACCCTGATCCAGTAAAAGGTGAAGTTATAGTTTGCTTTGCAATACCTAGGCCAAATAAGGACATTACTGATAAAGAGGTAAAAGAAATAAAAAGTTTAGTTTCAGAAAAGCTAGGCAAACCTTTCGAGCCAGAGAAAATAGTGAAAGTAAAGGACTTACCAAGAACCAGAAGCGGAAAAATTATGAGAAGAATAATAAGAGATGTAGCAAAAGAAGGAAAAGCCAATATATCTCCAGTAATTGAAAATCCTGATTCTATTGAGGAGGTTAAAAGAGCAGTAAATGAATTAAAGAAAATGATGGAAACATGAGGCTGAAAATTATAATTTATTTTAAACATTGTATATATTTTTATACTGAGCTCTAATAGTTTTTTTATCAAATTTTCCTGTACTTGACTTTGGTATTTCATTTACAAAGAATATTTTATCTGGAATCTGCCATTTAGCAAATCTTTTTGACAAATGTTCTTTTAATTCTTTTTCTAGCTCATTAAAATCTTTATTTTTATACTGTTCTCTTAACACAACTAGAGCAATGGGTCTTTCTTCCCATTTAGGGTGAGGAACACCAACTACTGATGCTTCTAAAACTGCAGGATGAGCCATTAGGTAATTTTCTAGATCTATACTTGATATCCATTCACCTCCACTTTTTATTAGATCTTTTATTCTGTCTACAATTTTTACATACCCATTTTCATCAATAGTTGCAGCATCTCCAGACTTCCACCAATTATCAATGAAGGATTCTTTACTTCTTTCATCATTATAATATTGATTTGCTATCCATAGACCCTTTATCAACAGTTCTCCAACACTTTTTCCATCCCATGGAAGCTCTTTCCCAGCAGGGTCTACAATCTTTACTTCAACTCCAAATACTGGCAACCCTTGCTTTCTGGCGTTTTCTATTTGGTCCTGTTCGCTCATTTGTTTTATCTTCTTCTTTGGTAAGTTGGCTGTAACTAGTGGAGTTGTTTCTGTTGCTCCGTATGCATGCATTATGTTCATCCCAAATTCTTTTAACTGCATCATTAAGGCTAAAGGTGGTTCTGTTGCTCCTGAAATGAACCTTAAATTATTTAGCTTTGGCTTAGGTTCCATCTTCCTGAAAACTTCTAATAAGGGAATTAATATCGCAGGTGCTCCCGCTGAAGCAGTGACTCCTTCATTTATTAAGATATTCGCTAAACTTTCAGGCGTATATCTTCCTGGCAAAACAATTTTTGATCCCATCATGGTTGCGGCAATATGAGCTCCCCAACCGTTTGCATGGAATAATGGAACTATTGCAGCGAAAGTATCTTCTGGCTTAAAGTTTAACACACCATTTATTGCCCATGCATGCAATATTAAACTTCTATGTGAATAATAAACTCCTTTTGGCTTACCTGTTGTTCCTGAAGTATAACATGCTGTCGCAGCTGACTTTTCGTTTATTTCCTCATAATTCTTCGGAGGATTATTTTTAACTAAGTCCTCGTAATTATATATGTTGTTTTTAAAATTAAGGTTTAATTTTGATGGGTCATCAGTCATTATTACGACAAAGTCCAGATTATTGTTCTTAATTAATGCATTTCCAATTTCAATAAGACTTTCATCAACAAAAATTCCTTTTGCTTTAGAATGCTTTATTATATAGTCTAAGTCATTTATAGCAAGCCTTTGGTTAAGCTGTAGCATGACAGCGCCTAAACCAGTTATTGAGAAATAAGATTCATAATATCTATGATCATTCCACCCTAAAACCGCAACTCTGTCTCCTGGTTTTATTCCTAAGCTTTCTAATCCACTTGAAATTCTCCTAACTCTTTCATAAACTTCTTTATAAGTCATTCTGTGAATTTTTCCGCCTTGCAAGTTTCTATATGAGATAACCTCAGTATCGTAATGTATTTTTGCTGCATAATCTATTACCCTCCAGAGATTTAATTGATACGAATCATTCATAGTAGATGGAAAACCTTCAATCATAGCCATCACCACAGATTTCCCATTAATTTATTGTATCCAATTAAGTATATAAAGGTTCATTTCTAATACTTAATGAAGAAAAACAAGATAATAATATAAAATATAGAAACATATATGCAATAAAATTTATTCGCCTTTGTAAACTGGCTTTCTTTTTTCTAGAAAAGCTCTCATTCCTTCAGCAAAATCTTTTGAATCAGCTAATATTACTAATTCATTCAAAGAGTTCTTAAGAGAACTTACAAAAATTGATTTAGAGTTATTAATAGCATTTTTAACTGATTTTAGCGATAGAGGAGGCATTTTCGCTAATTTATTCGTGATTTCAAATATAGCTATATCTAGCTGATCTTCTGGAACTATTATATCAACTAATCCAAGATTTTCTGCCTCTTTTGCATCAAGCCAGTCCCCTGTTAAGGCATATCTAGCAATTTTTTTGTTTGTAAAGTATGTACCCAAAGGAGATGCTATTGGTGGAAAAGCTCCTATAACAGCTTCTGGTATGGAAAATATTGCATTTTCTGTAGAAATAACTATATCTGCAAGCATCGTTAATTCCATACCCCCTCCAAACGCATAACCTTTTACAGCTGCTATAATAGGTTTTGTATAATTTAGCATTGTGTTTACTAAAGGCCAGGCTAAATCATCTAGCCACTTCTTTGCTATAGCAGAGTTAGTCCAATTTTTCATCATTTCTATATCATCGCCAGAACAGAAAGAACTTCCTTCGCCAGTTAATACTACAGAACTTATCCTTTTATCATTTTCAGCCTTTTCTAGGAATATTCTAATATTTCTCCATACTTCTTCGTTTAGAGCATTTAATTTATTAGGCCTTCTTATAGTTATTATAGCATAATTTTCTACTAATTCATATGATACAGGACCCATATTTTCGATTGAATAAAAATATTCAAAGAATCCCTTACCTGATCTAATACCTAAACCATTTTTTGAAATTGTAACTAAATAAGGCTCAGTTTTGTATAAATCATAATTAGTCTCTTTGTATCTTTTTTCTAATAAATTTATTATATTATTTAATCCATAATAATCAGCAAAATGCAAAGGTCCATAAGGCCAATTCATTCCTAATGTCATAGATTTCTCTATGTCTTCTTTTGTTGCTACCTCATTGCTTATTAACCATGCAGCTTCATTAGCTGCGACTGAAATTATTCTCGCAGGATTTATCTTATACATTGATTCCTTTGGTACCAATAATTGCTTTTTGAAGATCTTATTTGGATAGTTGTAAAATCCTACTCCTACTTTTGAACCTATTTTTCCTTCTTTAACCATTATTTCTAAAGTTTTTGGTATAAAGAGCTTCTCGCCTCTTTTTACCATTTCATTTAAAGCATTATAAACAACATCTATTCCTACGTAATCCAATAATTCTATAAATCCCATAGGAAATCCAAGTCTAAACCTTGTCATAGTATCTATATCTTCCTTACTAAATCCTTCTTCAAGCATTATCATGGCTTCTAAAAATGTTTTAGTATTGATCCTATTAACCAAGAACCCAGGCACATCCTTTTTAACAATTACATAATCCTTTTTAATTTTCTTTACAAATTCTATTGCCTTATCAAGAGTTTCATTAGAGGTGTCTTTTCCTAAAATTAATTCAACTAGAGGCATTAGTATAGGGGGGTTCATAAAATGAATTCCTATAAATTTGTCTTTCCTATCTGTTTCTTTTGCAAGGTCATTGATTGGTATTGTAGAAGTATTAGTAGCTAAAATTGTATCATTTTTTAAGTAATTAGTTACTTCCTTAAATAATTTAACTTTTATATCATAATTCTCTGGAACAGCTTCTATTACAAGATCACAACCTCTTAAATCTTTATAATCTGTTGAGGTTTTAATTTTTTTCAAAACTTCATTAACTTTTTCCTTTTCAATAAGTTTTGATAGGCTTGAGCTTATCTTATTGATAGCGTTATCTAAGATCTCTTGAGAAATGTCTATCAAAACCACATCATATGAATTTAAAGCTGATACCTCAGCAATACCGTGTCCCATTGTTCCAGAACCTATAATACCAATTTTTTTAATATCACCCAAATTCTTCACCTAATACATAGTTGTATTATATTTTATTTAAAAACTGTTTAAATGAAAACATTTATAATTTATGATTCACATATTTATTATCACTTTTTTATAGCTGTAATTTTCCCCATTAAAGATTTTGCTATAACTAGTTTTTGTATTTCGTTTGTTCCATCACCTATTTCAATTCCCTTTATGTCTCTATAATATCTTTCTATATTGCTTTCCTTGCTATAACCAAAACCCCCTTCAACTTGCATAGCAAGTC
>NZ_JBMFIW010000020.1:0-31746 GCF_049974385.1 Caldisphaera sp.
TGTTGAAGGAAATGTTACATCACAACTCTCATCACTCAGCAATACAGTATCATCAGATTACACTGCAATGTCCGAGATGTTATCTAATGTTAACTCATCACTCTCATCACAACTCTCATCACTAAGCAACACTTTAGCAACATTATCTGTAACAGTATCATCAATAAACAGTGGGGTTGGATCTTTGCAAACAACAGTATCATCACTAGCAAACCAAGTATCAACTTTAGAATCAACGGTCAATAGCGTATCTTCTACCGTTGGAAGCATAAACTCAACCGTTACATCACTAAGCAGCACAGTATCATCAGATTACACTACAATGTCCGAGATGTTATCTAATGTTAACTCAACACTCTCATCACTAAGCAGTACAGTTTCATCAATAAGTTCCACAGTCTCATCACTCAGCTCAACCGTTACATCACTAAGCAGTACAGTCTCATCACTCAGCTCAACCGTTGCATCACTAAGTTCCACAATCTCATCACTCAGCTCATTACCAAGCACAGTCTCATCATTACAATCTAGTGTGTCAGCGGCATCTAGTAAAGCTGGAAGCGCAGAAGTTTATGGCTTAGGTGCGTTAATAGTAGCAATAATAGTATTGATATTAGTTGCTTACCTAGCCTTTGCTAAAATGTAAACCTAAATTCAAATATATTTTTTATTTTTTTCTTTTCACTTGTTTTTTGGTGTGTAGATTGAGAAAAGTGTTTGTCTTGGGTTTAGATTCATTACCACCTAAAGTTTTATATGAAAACTATGGAGAAGGTTTAGATTTTATTAGGCAATTAACAAAAGAATCTCAAAATTATTTGATGAAAACCTGCCATCCGCCGATAACTGTACCTGCATGGATATCAATGTTTACAGGTAAAACGCCTGGTGAATTAGGAATTTATGGTTTTAGGCATAGGAAACCTGGTACTTTTGATTCTTATGTAGTAAATTCTAATGACGTTAAAGAAAAGACTATATGGGATGAATTAGCTAAGTTTAACATTAAAACGGGATTATTTGGAGTTCCTCCAACTTATCCTCCTAAACCAATGAATGGCTTTATGGTTACAGATTTCAATACTCCTGGTAAAGAAAAACCTTACACTTTTCCACCATGGTTAAAAAGTGAAATTGAAAATAAAATTGGAGAATCTCCAATATTCGATGTAGTATATAGGACTGAAGATAGGAATAAAGCATATTCTGATTTGATGGAAATGATAGATAATCATCAAAAAATTCTTAACTATTTAGTAAAAAAAGCATGGGATCTATTTATTTATGTTGAAATAGGGGTTGATAGAGCTCACCATATGTTTTGGAAGTATTTTGATGATACCCATCCAAGGTATGAATATAATGAAAAGTTCAGTAGAGCAATTCCGAATGTTTACAAAAAGATTGATAATTGGTTTTCTAAGTTAATTAAGGAACTACCAAAAGATACAATTTACGTTATAGTAAGCGATCATGGAACAAAAAGCATGAAGGGCTCTTATCCTATAAATCAATGGTTAATGCAGCAAGGCTTTTTAAAAATTAAAAATGAGACAAAAGAAGGGGAAGATTTATTACCTGATAATATAAATTGGAATGAGACAAAAGTTTGGGCATGGGGAGGTTATTATTCTCGCTTTTTCTTTAATATTAAAGGAAGAGAACCTAAAGGAATTTTAGAAAAAGAAGAGATAGAAGGTTTAATAAAGGATTTGAAAAACTCTATATCAAAAATTAAAGGACCTAATAATGAGCAGTGGAAGAATGAAGCCTATACCCCTCAAGAAATTTATCCAGAAATAAAAGGGGATGCACCAGATTTAACAGTTTATTTAGATGATTTGAATTGGAGGCCAATAGGTACAATAGGTTATAAGAGCATGTACTTAGAGAAAAATGATAAAGGGCCAGATGATTCTATGCACGATTGGTATGGTGTGTTTTCTATTTATGATCCAGAAGGAACAATAGAAAAAGGTAATAAAGGTGTTATAGAAATAAATAAAATCAAAAATGTTTTAGAGCAATTAATTTTAGGAAAGTGATTGTTAACTGGGGGGTTAACAATTAGCTTAAATTTGACTCTATTTTTATTTATATGGGAGAAAATTTGATAGGTATACCATTAGCAATAATATCATCTATTGTATCTTTTATTTCAGCATTATTTATAATAAGGTCATGGATTAGTGTTGCTAAAAGAGAGAGATTAGTTGGTAAAGATATAAATAAAGCCGATAAACGTGAAGTTGCGGAAGCTGGTGGAATATGGGTTGTTATATCATCAATATTTGGCCTCTTATTATTTGAAGCAGTTTATGTTTTTACGCAAAACAAATATTTTTATTTGCTTTATTTTTATTCAATAATTATTTTACTGGTTTTATCTTCTTTTTTAGGCTTTATGGATGACATTTTGGGATGGAAAAAGGGGGTACCTCAATGGATAAGAATAATAGCTATGGTACCAATAGCTTTACCATTGATGATCGCTAAATATAACTCTTACATATTATCTATACCATTTTTTAACAAAATTTATTTAGGTATTTTATATCCTTTAATTATTATACCTATAGGAGTTTTAGGCGCTAGTAATGCTTATAACATGATAGCAGGTTATAATGGTTTGGAAGCCGGTAATGCTATAATTCTTTTAACATTTACAATGATTTTCGGTTTAATTAAGGGAATAGAAATTGTAGTATATGTTAGCATAATTTTAATGGGAGCTTTGATTGCTTTCTTGATTTATAATTGGTATCCTGCAAAGGTATTTCCTGGTAATACTTTTACATATGCTATAGGAGCGTTATATGCAGGTTTAATAATACTAGGTGATATACCCAAGTTTGGCTTAACAATGTTTTTCCTATATTACATAGAACTAATTTTATTTATTAGGGGTCTTTTTCATGGAGTTTATAAAGAAAACTTTGGGAAAGTTGAAGGTAATTCTTTAATACCACCATATGAAAGATCTTATAGTATTACGCATTTGGCTATAAAGGCTTTAATAAAGATAAGAGGTAAAGCAACAGAAAGGGGTGTAGTAATTTTTATTTTTATACTTCAAATCATTGTTGGCATAATTTCCTTGTTTTTATACATTTAATTTTAATTCAAAAACTATGAAACCTTCTGAATTTGAAGTAAAATTCTTGCTCATATGTCTTATATTTTCCAAATATCCATTAACTAAAAATGGAGGATTCGTTTCTAATATTGTTAATTCTCCATTTGAATATATTTTTCCAGAATATTTGGTTATAGGATACCAAACCCAATCGTTAACAAATCCTTTAACATTTTTCAAATTAGCTTTAACTTCTTTTAGTTTAAATTCGTTTATTAATTCTTTAATGTCATATACCTTGCCATCTATAAAATAAAACATATCTATTTCTTTAAATCCAAGAGCTTTAGCAAGTTGCACTGATGGGACATTTTTCTCATTAGCTGCTAACCTGAATATTTTCTTTGGACTTAATTCCATAGCTTTTTTAGCTAATGCCTTTCCAACACCTTTCCTTCTTATTTCTTGTTTAACTCTTATTCCCTCGAACCATGTAAAATCTTCGAATATTCTTGCATGTATTATACCAAGAATTTCACCATCACTAACAGCTTTTATAAAAAGACCTTCTTTTACCCATTTATCAAAGTAATCAGGTATATAATCTCCCCATATCCAAGTATTTTCAGTAAGCTTATTTATCTTGTCCCTGTCTTCTGGCAATACCTTTTCAAATCTTAATGCTTGGAACAATTTTACCCCCCTTCTAATGTATACTAACCTGTTCAAATATTTATATGAGAAAAGTTTATAAGTTTCGTATCGAATAATAGATACGGGTGAGTAGAATGGGTTGGGGTAGAAACAACTGTTGGTATCCAGGAAATATTAATATATATCCAGGAAATGGGCCCTTTAATTATTTACCTCCATGGGAAAGACCAGGATTTTATTTAAGGTACGGATATGTTCCAGCGATGTTTCAAGGTCTTCAAATATCAAAGGAAGATAAAATATTATGGCTTGAAAGCCTTAAGGGTAATTTAGAAAATGCAAAAAGCAACATAGAAAAGCAATTAAATGAAATTAATAATTTAATAGAAAGCTTAAAGAAAAGCTAAAAATAATATGCTAATCAAATCTTTGAATAAATATAATTAATTGTATTTTTTAAACCTTCTTCTAAGCTGTAAATAGGTTCCCAATTAAGTTCTTTTTTTGCTTTTTCAATCTTTGCCACACTTTTCTTAATATCGTTTTTCCTAGGTTCATCATATATAGGTTCTTTATATTTACCTATAATTTTTTCTATAACATCTAATAATTCTTTTATTGTTATTTCTTTACCAGTACCGATATTATAAATACCGCTTGCCTTAAATTTAATTGCATTGATAAATGCGTTTGTAACATCTTTTACATATATGAAATCCCTTGTGTTTTTGCCATCGCCATGAATTATTGGGGTTTCATTTTTTAATAGCTTTTCAATAAATATTTGTATAACTCCAGCATATGGCCCCTTTTTCATTTTAGGCCCATAGACATTGAAAAGACGTAAGGCAGAACCTTTTAATCCATATTCTTTTATATAAGATAAAAGCATTTCTTCTCCCATTAGCTTGGTGAATCCATATAGATTAATCGGTTTTTTTTCATCATCTTCATCTATTGGCATTTTTTCTTTTTCTCCATAAACTGCTGCGCTGCTCGCTATAGTTATGTATGCATCTAATTTTCTCGCTAACTCCAATATGTTTGATGTTCCGTTAACATTTACTTCTATTCCCCTTATAGGGTTTTCTCTCACTTCATCAACACTTACAATAGCAGCTAAATGGATTATACTAACTTCTTCTCCTTTGAATTTCTCTAAAAATTCTATTTCCTTGTATTTTGAAACATCGCTAATAATTAACTTAGCCCTTTCGTTTATATTATATCTTGATCCAGATGATAAATTATCTATTATAATCACATCATTATCATCTTTTAATATATCCTCTATTAAATTACTCCCTATGAATCCGGCTCCTCCAGTAATTATTATCATTTTCTCCCCTGATTAAGTGTAAAGAAAAATCTTTAAACTCTTTTACAAATTAAAAACAGGGAGAAGTATTGAGCGTCTCTATAAAGGCTTTAGAAAAAAGCTATCAAAAAAATAAGGTACTAAAAGGAATAAACTTGGAAATTGAAAAAGGCGAACTATTTGTTATATTAGGTTTTTCTGGATCGGGTAAAACAACTCTTTTAAGATGTATAGCAGGATTAGAGGAAATAGATTCCGGCAAAATATTTATTGATAATGAAGATGTAACTAATTTGCATCCATCCAAAAGAGGAGTAGCCATGGTTTTTCAAAACTATGTTTTATATCCACATAAAACTGTTTATGAAAATCTCCTTATGCCTGTAGAAGATAAGAAGGATGCAAAAATAAAAATAGATGAAATAAGCAAAGCCTTAGGCATTGGAGATCTTTTAAATAGGTATCCATCTCAATTATCTGGTGGACAACAGCAAAGAGTTGCATTAGCGAGAGCATTAATAAAAAATCCAAAAGTTTTGTTATTAGATGAACCTTTAAGTAACATAGATGCTCCCCAAAGGATATCTGCAAGGAGATTTATTAAGGATTTGCAAAGAAAAGAAAGAATAACAACTATATATGTAACTCATGATCAAATTGAAGCTATGGCATTAGCTGATAGAATTGCTGTTATGAAGGAAGGAAAGATATTGCAAGTAGGAACCCCTGAAGAGGTATATAATGAGCCAAAAGATGAATTTGTTGCTTCTTTCATTGGTGATCCTCCAATGCTTATTCTAGATGGGAATTTATTTAATGTAAATGGAAAAATAGGCTTAAGGGTTGAAGATATTGAAATAGATACCCATGGTAAATATGAAGGGGAAGTTATAGATGTTGAATTTATTAATGGAAAATATTTAATATATGTAAGATATAATAACAAAGAAATAAGGGGGTACTCTGATAGAAAATTCAATGAAGGTGAAAAAGTTAAATTTTCTATAAAGAAATATAGGGTGTTTTAGTTGAAATACTCTGTGCCTTACTTAATTTATATAACAGCTTTAGGAATAATTCCTTTTGTAGCAACTTTTTACATAGCTGGCATAGCTAGTCATCAAGTTATTTTGATATACAAATTATATCCTATAATAGAAATAATTGACAACACCTTTGTATATACTATTGGTGTTTCATTTTTAACTACCTTGTTAGGATTACTAGCTGCGATAGCTATAGATTCAATAGATAATAAAAGGGTTCAATTATTATTATCATTTATGGTTATGCTACCCTATACAATACCTTTTACTTCTTCTGCTCTTATTTGGAGTATAAGCTTTTACGGTCCATACGGCTGGTTTACTTATTTGCTTGGAATTAAATATGATCCTTTGTTAATTTCAAGAACAGCAATGCTCGGCGTTATATTAGTAAGCGTTTGGGCAGGAATACCAATGTCTTTTTTGATAATTTTTTCTTCGTTAAAATCTATAGGAAGAGAAATAAAAGAAAATGCATTGATGGATGGAATCCCTAAATCTGAATACTATTCTAGAATAGCAATACCTTTAATAGGAAAAGCTATTCTAATTGTTTTTCTATTGCAATTTGTTTTTTCTTTAGGTGCGTTTGACACACCATATATATTGACAGGTGGTGGCCCATTATTTTCAACTACAACCCTTGGTTTAGCTGTTTATACGATATCGTTTAAATCTTCATTAAAAAATGCTCTTGCCGGGGGTGCATTTTCTGCAGCTATTTTATCTATTATTGCTACGGTTCCAGCATTGTTATATGTGAAAGCACTAAAAACGCAAAAGGTTATATTTCCATCATTTAAATTAAGGCTAAATAATAAAATTATGTTAGCTTTAGTTTCAATATTTTTAATACTTTTGCTGTTCTTTTTAGACTTTCCAATTTATTACATGTTTTTATCAGCGTTTAGATATCCTGAGTTAGATTTTACAACACCTCCGATACTTATACCAAAAGGTTTAACTTCAACATATTTTATCCAGGCATTATATGAGTCTATACCTTATTTAATAACAACTGTAGTTATAAGCATTATTGATCCTCTTATTTCAATATTTTTAGCGGCTCCTGCATCTTATGAAATATCTAGAGGGAAAAATGCTTGGATTTTACCATTATCTATGTATTTGTATTCTTTGCCTGTTATGGCCTTTATAATACCGATTTACATATTTGTTGCTAAAATAAATATATTAAATACATGGTGGGCATTAATTTTAGCAATGCCTTTATACGGAGCATTGTATGCATTATGGCTAATGTATAATTATTTTATGCTCTTGCCAAAATTTTATGATGAGACAGCTGAACTATTTAACATAAAAAGGAAGTTTACAAAAATTATAATGCCATTAAGTAGGCCTGTTTTATTTTCTACGCTTCTCTTATTAATAATAGGTACATGGCATGCTCTTTTTGTACCTTTAGTTTTATCTGAAACTCCCTATAATTTTTCTTTTCCACCTAAAGGAGCGCAAACTCTTTCTATATTTGCTTTACTTGCTATAGGAGATATTGGTGTTAATTGGGCTTTGTTAGCTGCTTCAGCTGTTGTTACGGCTCTTCCAGTAATGATACTTTCATTAATTACAATAACAAGGGTACTAAAGGGATCATATAGTGGGGGAATAAAGTTTATTTAGATAAACAATATGTATTTAAAAATAATATATGTTTTTATACTAATTTGATTAAAAATAATGTGGTGAGAATATGTCAAAAAGATATAATGATGGTATATCTTCTAAAATGATAGCAGGTATAATTGTTATTGCTATAGTTGTAATAGTTGTAGGGGTTGTTTCGTATAACTATTATAGAGAATCTATGAAAACGACCACTGCACCCATAACAAATTCTTCATTACAACCTCAAACAATAACTGTTGTTATGTATAGCGGTGGGGGAGCCAACTTTTTAAATAAAACTGTTATACCTATGTTTGAAAAAGAATATCCAAACATTAAAGTAAATTTAGTTACTTATCCTTATAGTCAATATTTTTCAGCAGTTTCTACAGCATTTCAAGCAGGTTCTAACCAATATGATATAGTTTTATATACACATGGAACAGCATATCAATTTTGGCCTTATTTAATCCCTTTAAATAATTCTGGCATTAATCAAAGTGATATATTACAAGGTGCGGAAGCTGATGGAGGTATTTATTATAACAAGACATCAAATCAATATGAAATTGTAGGAGAACTTTTTGGATCAAGCTTTTATATATTTGCCTATAATACAAAGTTATTTAATAACACTTTATTACAACAAGAGTTTTATAATGAATATCATTTTAGTTTAGATCCGTGGACTTGGAATAACTGGACCCAAGTAATTGATGCTGATCAATTCTTTGTTTCCCATAACATAACAAAGTATGGTTTCTTGATAGCTGACAGCGCAAGCGATAAAGATATAGATTATTCATTTCCGGCTGTATATTATTGGTTCTATGAGCATAACGAAACTGTTAATGGAGGTACATCAGCTGGTATCCCTGGTTGGGGAATTTATTTTTACGGATTTATGAATTCAAATAGTAAATATCCTCAAATAGCATTAAATACAAGTGTTGGAATAGAAGCGTTAGAAACATATAAGGAATTAATAAGCTATGAACCAAACCCGTTGCAGCTTCCTATAACCTATGATAATTTGCCTGATATTTTGGGTGAAAATGTTTCTCCAGGTGCTTTTATGTGGAATTCTCAAATAAATGCTGTCCCGAGTAACATAAGTAAATATATAGCATTTGCACCATTGCCTGGAGGATATGCTGAGCCTGGGCCTACATTTTTAGGTATAAGTAAATATTCGACTCATGTGAAAGCTGCAGAGCTTTTCTTACAATTTTTAACATCGCCACAAGTTCAGGTTTTATCTTCTGTTCCAGTTTCAAAGCAAGCATTTAATATGCTAATATCAAACAAATCTTTGCCTTTGCTAGTAAGGGAAAGATATAATGCTACTCTTATAGCATCCCAAAAAGCATATGCAGGTGTTGGTACAGGTGTGCCATCTCAAATTCCAACTTTGTCTACGTATTTAGACAATGGAATATTTTCTTATATAACGAATCAATCTAATAATGCTCAGGAAATTATGAATTCTGTAGTTCAAAAATGGATTGATGCATTAAATGCATATCTTTCTTAAATTTTTAATATTTTAAATAAAATCTAAATTAATTAATTTTATTAGTATAAAACGATAGATATTTAAACCCAGAAGATATAAGGTAAAAAAGGATATATTAAGGAGGCGTAGTTTTAGTGAGGAGAATTTACATAGGTGTTTTGATGGCGATAATGTTAATTAGTTTTGTATTTCCATTTGCATACAACAATGCCAAAGCTGATACAACTCAATATCCTAGACTAAATCAAATAACCTTTATATCATATAACGGAAATGACTTAAACGGCATAGAAGCCTTTACGAGTGGTGCTATAAGCATGTATACTTTTCCAATTCCACCCAATAAAATAACTAGTCTACCTTCAAATTATAGCACTTATATAATGCCAATAGCATTTTATGATGTTTTATTAAATCCATTAAATACATCTTTTGGATTCAATCCGTTTATGTTCCAACCGGTCAGGTATGCAATGAACTATATAGTTGATAGGAGCTATTTTGTGAATAATTTTTTGGGCGGTTATGGAACACCAACTTATGGACCTTATGCAGGAGAATTTGAAGGTTTAATGACTTCAAATGCTTCTGCACCGTATATAGATATACATTATAATTTAACTTATGCTAATCAAACTATATACAATACGCTGATTAAACACGGGGCTCAATACATAAACGGTAAATGGTATTATAATGGAAAACCAATAACAATTTATTTCTTTGTTAGGACAGATACAATAGTTAGACAAGAATATGCAAAGTTTTTAGAGTCACAATTACAGCAATTAGGCTTTACTATACAGGAAGTTAGCGGTAACTTACAAAAACAAAATACTGTAATATATGGATCTGATCCACACAATTCTACCTGGAATATAGCTGTAGAATCTTGGTCGGGAGGATATAGCTATTATGATTATGGAAAGCCTATAGAATTTCTAGCACCATTATTCGGAGCAGTTCCTGCTACAAGTAACATAAGTTTAACTTTTGGAGCATATGATGATAGTATGTACGAAACTCCAGATTTGTTTAATACAGTGTCTAAATTAGATGCAATATCATTACAATTGTATTCCACTCAATTTAATACATCTAAACAATATTATAATTTATTAAACCAGCTAGTATCTTTAGGTATAAATGATTCAATTAGAGTATTTGTGGCAGAATCACAAATACCTATTTATGGAAGCTCTATATTGCAAGGCGTTTTACCATCAGTTTACTATGGTAACATATTAAACACTCCAAATTATATGACTATGTCTACTCCTACTGGAATTACAACAATAGGCGTTAGATATTTATCTCAAGGATCAATGAATCCAGGTCTTGGATTTACAGATGCCTATTCTGTTGGTTTAGCATATTCATTGATTTATCCATTAAGCGAAGCGGGTCCAAACGGGTATTCGGTACCAACAGGAGTAATACTAAAGGTTGTAAATGAGTCAAATGTGTCAAATATACCTGTTCCCACTGATGCTATAACGTTTAATACTAGCACGTTACAAGTTCAGTACGTTGAACCAAATACAACTGCAGAACTAAGTATAATAGCTAACTTTGCTCCGCTAATGAATAATGATAAATTTGCAGACAACCAAAGCATAACTTTAGCTGATATAATAAACATATATCTTGAAGCTCAAAAAATGCTATCTCCAAACAGCTCAATAAGCGATCCTGCCGTAGAGAGCTTTTATTCATTTGCTATGTATCCATCAGTAATAGGATTCAAAATAATAAATTCTACAACTATACAGATATGGGGTGATGTAAGGTTCTTTGATCCATTATATGCAGCTGAAACTCTATTAGGTAACTTCTTACCCTTAGGAGGTTATAGCCCTGCAGAGTTCTTCCCGTGGCAAGAATATTCTGCAATGAATTGGGTCGTATCACATGGATTAGCTGCATGGGATAAACCTACTGCAACTGCAAAAGGTATAGATTGGTTAAGCATAGTTAGTCCAAAAGACGTAGGATATATGATGCAGGCTTTGAATAATTATTCATCAACAGGTTACATACCTCAAGATCTAATGGATGTTCAAAAATTAAGCGGTTTCAATTTAGTAAATGAAACAGAAGCAGTTCAAGGATATAAGAATTTAATTAACTTTATCAATAAATATGGGAATGCTTTTGTGAGTGATGGTCCATTTATATTAACTAGCTATAGCGTTACTTCAGGAGGAGCAGTTGTAGTTAGGAATCCAAACTTCAATTTATCATTACCTAGTGTAGTATTCCAGATTCCAATGCTATATACATTAAGCTTCCAAGTTCCATCAATAGTTGGAGCAGGGCAAACATTAACAGGTCAAGTATTGCAAACTCCTGATGGATCTAAAGTAACAACTCCTGCACCAAATGTTATAGTTTATGCTCAACTTGTTAATAGTAATGGAGAAGTTGTAAGGGTTTATAACGTTACAACAAATTCCAATGGACAGTTTTCATTTACCTTACCACCAGGCTTAAATGGTAAATATTATTTAAGAATATTTACATATACGTATCAAAATATAATGATGGATCCCACAGTTTATACTCTGTTAGTAGTTCCTTCGATAACAACCACAACATCTACAACCTCAACGCCACCATCATCAACCACAACATCTACAACCTCAACGCCACCATCATCAACCACAACATCTACAACCTCAACGCCACCATCATCAACAGTCACAATAGTAGTTGCAGCAGTTGTAGTCATCATTGTTATAGTTGCAGCAGTTTTATTAATTAGAAGAAGATAACAAATCCATTAAAAAACTTTTTTAACTTTATACATCTTTTTATTTTTGGATACAAACCTGGTGTTAAAAGTTATGGGATATAAGTCATACTTAGCTAAAGAAATTATAGTTTATATAACAGTATTGATAGCTGCTATGAGTTTACTATATCTATTAACATATCCCGTAATACAGGAAGTTCTTAAAACAACAGTGGAAACAGAAGCTGAAGGATTTAAGCAAGCAATATTAAGGCACTATGCAGGTCACGGTAGTATAAACCTAACAAATATTAATATTTTAGTAAATAAATATAAGGATTCTTTGATGACAACCTATGGCCTAAACCAACCTCTTTATTTAAGATATTTCATTCAGATGAAAAATCTATTAACATTCAATTTCGGAAATGCATATTTTTTAGAGGCACCTAACGGAAGCCATAAGGTATATGTTATTATTGCAAGTTATTTACCTTACACGATAATATTATTTACCACAGGTACATTAATAGTAATATTTGCAGGTACTTTAATTGGATTGTTATCAGCAAGGTATGAAGGTACTGTATGGGATAAAATAGTTCCAACTATTGCCGTTATTCACTCAAGCTTACCTACATGGTGGTTAGGTTTTCTTTTGATTGCCGCATTAGCATATGGTGTAAAAGTTTTCCCTCCAGGAGGAATAACGTCAATTCCTCCTCCTAAAAGTCCACTTATGTATTCTATAAATATGCTTTATCATATGGCGCTTCCTTTATTGGCATTTTTTATAGTCAATGTAGGAGGATTTGCGTATGTTGTAAGAAGCTTAGTCATCAGTACAACAAAGGAAGACTTTGTTATGACTGCAAAGGCCAGAGGATTAAGTGATTCAAGGATATTATATAGGCATATACTAAGAACTGCGTCACCATCTATATCCACCCAAGTAGCATTAGCTATAGCTGGTTCTTTTGCTGGAGGATTGACGACAGAAATTGTGTTTAACTGGCATGGTGTTGGATGGTTGACATACGTAGCGATATTGCTAAATGATTTGCCTGTAATACTTGGGATTAACTTTGTTTTGACTGTTATTCTTTTGCTGGCTTTGTTTATAAATGAAATAGTAAAAGGTTATTTAGATCCAAGAATTAAGGCAGGTGAGTGATATGGCTGCAGAAACTGGAATAAAGCTATATGTAAATACAATAATAAAAAATAAGTCAGGCTTGATAGGCTTAATAATGATTATCTTTTTTGTAGCTTTATCTATTTATGCAGTAACCAGTTTTGGAAAAGTGTCTCCACAGTGGGAAAACTCTGTCTATTGGGAAACATACCCAAAAAATGCAATGCCTTATTGGATGTCATATTTTAATCCTTCAAAAATATTTGGAACAAAAACTATATCTACAAGCCCTTTATCTATTTATTCATCAAGTAGTTATGATATATATCAGTTAAATTATAATTTTACTTGGATCAAAGATAAACCTCCAACAGATGTAGTTTTTTATATAGAAACATCTAGTCCTATTCAAGCAATGCAGATATTATGGACAAAACCAGATGGGACTAATATTACTTTAAGCTCAAATTCTCCTACTAGCATTACAGACCTAATAAGTTATTCTAGCTCTATTGGCAATTATATAAGTCAGCAAATAGGTTATGTACCTTCTTCTTCAACATCACAAACATATTCTCAAGCCTTATTTGGATATGAAGGAAAAAATTTATTAAACGGTACTGTTGAAAAGGGTTTATATAAGGTTTCAATAACTATCGTTACTTCCCCAAATACTAAAATATTATCAAATAAAATTTACTTAGAAGGCAACGCTTATGGATTATTTGGTACAGATATATACGGAAGGCCAATAGATTTAGGTATTCTATTAGGATTCCCAAACGCTTTGGAAATAGGATTGCTCACATCAATAATATCAGTTATAGGTGGAGTTATTGTAGGAGGTATATCTGGCTTTCTTGGAGGTAAAACAGATTCTGCTATGAATTGGATAACTTTGGTGATATTAGTTTTGCCTGCTTTACCATTTTTAGTTGTCTTATCTTACATTATGAGGCCTAACTTATTTCTAGAAGCATTATTAATAGCATTTTTGTCTTGGCCTTTTTATGCCATAATAGCAAGGAGTTCTGCACAATCAATAAAAAATGAGACGTTTGTAGAGGCTGATAAAGTATTAGGCATACCTTCATATAGGATATTTTTCACTCATTTTCTTCCAAGGTTAACACCATTTGCAATAGCATATACAGCATTGGGTGTGCCTGCTGCTATAATATTGGTTGAGACCCTTGCTTTCTTAGGTCTAACCCCAACGGGTTTAGTAACATGGGGTTCAATTTTAAACAGTGCAGAATCAAATTTGGCAGCTGTAAATGGATGGTGGTGGTGGATTCTCTTCCCAGGCGTTATGATAATTTTGGTTTCTATTCCATTTGTGATGATAG
The DNA here is from genome assembly GCF_049974385.1 of Caldisphaera sp. NCBI lineage: Archaea > Thermoproteati > Thermoproteota > Thermoprotei > Acidilobales > Acidilobaceae > Caldisphaera > Caldisphaera sp. The sequence continues at coordinate 14,458 of NZ_JBMFIW010000020.1, forward strand.
GCTTCTCTATAGAAAAGGCTGTTTTTGGAGGTAAGTAAAATGCCTATATTGTCTATTAAAGATTTTTCTATACACTTTTATACGCCTAAAGGTGTTAGGAAAGCTGTTGATAGGGTTAATTTAGATTTAAATAAAAAAGAAGTCATAGGAATTGCAGGAGAAAGCGGTTCAGGAAAAAGCACATTAGCAATGGGTATTATGCGTTTAATAACGCCTCCTGGAAAAATTGTTGGGGGCAAGGTATTGTTTAATAATGAGGATATATTATCATACGATGAGGATAAGTTTAACAAGGAAATTAGATGGAAAAAAATATCTATGATATTTCAAGGGTCTATGAACGGTTTTACTCCAGTTTTTAAAATAGGTCAACAAATTGAAGAAGTATTAGAAGTTCATGAATATAAAGGGAATTTTAAAGAAAGAGTTAATGAGCTTTTAAAAATGGTTGAGTTAGATCCTTCAGTATCAGATAAATATCCTCATGAACTATCTGGCGGGATGAGGCAAAGAGCTTTCATTGCTATGGCATTGGCTTTAAATCCTGAGATACTCATTTGCGATGAACCTACAACAGCCTTAGATGTAATAACACAAGCAAAAATAATTAATTTATTAAAAATATTAAAGAAAGAACTTGGCTTATCTATAATTTTTATAACTCATGATTTAGCGCTTCTATCAGAAATATCTGATAGGCTATATATTATGTATGCAGGAGGCATAATGGAAAGTGGTTATTCATTAGATTTATATAAAAATCCAAAGCATCCATATACTCAGTTATTAATGGATTCTATAGCAGATATTAATAAGGACTATATAAAAGGAATTCCAGGATTTATGCCTGATTTGGCAAACTTACCTAAGGGATGTAGGTTTAGTGATAGGTGTCCATACGCAATGGAAATATGTAAACAAAAAGAACCAGAATTAAAAAGAATAGAAGGTGATAGATATGTCTCATGCTGGCTATATTGATCCCAATGTATTGATACAAACAGAAGGATTGAAGGTATACTTTGTAAGAGGTGGATTTTTGGCTGAAAAACAAATAACCAAAGCAGTTGATGGAGTTAGCATAAAAATTAATAAAGGAGAAGTAATGGCGTTGGTTGGAGAAAGCGGATCAGGTAAAACAACTCTAGGTAGAGCTATGATAGGATTACAAAAGCCAACGGAAGGTAAAATTATATATAATAGGGACAGTAGTCCTGTTGTAATTACTCCTAAAACTAAGATTATAAAACATATAAGAAGAGAACTGCAAATGGTTTATCAAGATCCATATTCATCTATAGATCCTTATATGAAAGTATATGATGCTTTAAGCATGCCATTAAAATATTCTAAAATTAAAGATAAAGAATATATTAATAAAAAGATTGAAGAAGTGCTAAACATGGTAGGTCTCCCACTTGATTTGGTAAATAACTATGTCTTTCAACTATCTGGAGGTCAAAGACAAAGGCTTAGTATTGCTAGAGCTTTATCTTTAGACCCTAAATTTTTAGTAGCCGATGAACCAGTTACTATGCTAGATGCCTCACTAAAAGGGGAAATTGTGGATCTATTGAAAAAGATAAATAAGCAAACCGGTATAACCATTTTGTTTATAACACATGAATTGCCAATAGCAAAGATAGTAGCAAACAGGATTTCTGTTATGTATAAAGGAAAGATCGTTGAAAGTGGTAGGGCTCAAACTGTTCTAAAAGACCCTTTACATCCGTATACTAAGGTCTTATTAGAGGCATATCCAAAGATTAATCCAGAGAGTAAAGATACTATAAAAACAATTAATGTAAAAGAAAGTAAGATAGATACTTCTAAAATTCAAGGATGCCCATTTTATGATAGGTGTCCTTTTGCGACTCAAAAGTGTTTAGAAAAGATGCCTGATATTAAATCAATGAGTTCTGATCATGAGGTAGCTTGTTGGTTATATTAGGCGAGTTCAAATGAAAAGCTATTTTATAGAAATAATTATTGGCGTTTTGCTTTTGTTTTTTTCTTTCATGTTAACATATATTGGGATGATTTTTAGTAACTTATGGATATTAGTAATAGCCTTATCCATGAGCTTAGCTGGAGCTATGATTGGAATAAGAGGATTATTACATTTTTTATCTAAAATGTTTAAATGATTTTAGGGCTTAAGAAAAATATTTTAATTTCTTATTGGCAAATAGAATGGGGGATTATTTTGAAAATAGCGGTAGTTGGCAGTAGAGGATTTGGAAGAGTTCATTTATATGCTCTAAATAAATTAAAAGATGAAGGTTACGATTTAAAAATATATGTATTTAGTTCTGATAAAAACGATGCTGATAATTTAGCAAAGGAATTTAAGGCATCGGGTATTTTTACTTCTTATGAGGAAGTATTAAACTCTGATGTTGATATCGTTGATTTAATAGTCAGCCATGATGCTCATTTAGACATGAGTATAAAGGCAATGGAGAAGAAGAAGCATGTCTTGCTTGAGAAACCTATAGCAAGAACAGTTGAAGAGGCTAATAAAATAATAGAAAAAGCTAAATCAAGTAGAGTTAGGTTTATGGTGGCTGAGAACTATTATTTTGATACCTCTATAAGAAAAGCAGTCGAAATGATTAAAGAATTAGGCAAAATATATACGATTATTGTAAGGTATACTACTTTTAATCAACCTAGGACTTGGAGAAAAATTAAGGCTTCTATGGGGGGAGGATCATTAATAGATGGTGGGATACATTTGGTCGATACTTTACTTAATTTAGGAGGAAGCTATGAAAAAATATGTTCATCAAATTACAAATCAATTGTCGATATGGAAGGAGAAGATACTAGCTTCTCATTAATCAAATTTAAAAATGGGGCTAATGGTTTGCTGATGTTTAGTTGGGGTATGAATAATTCCCCAATGGTTCCTGCTTTTGAAATATATGGAGAAAAAGGAACTATTTATGAAGACCCCTATACTAGAAAAGTTGAAATTTCAGGTAAAACGAGATATGTTAGAAGATACGGAGATCTGATATATAATAATAACAGAATAGAATTACCTGACAGCGATTCAATAAAAGATGAGCTTAAAGGTTTTATTGATTCTATAATAGAAGAAAAAAATGTTCCAATGCCTCCAGAAATAGCTTTAAGAGATCTAAGGGCAGTCTTGGATATATATGAATCCAATTGTTTATGAAAATTTTATCTAGTATTTAACATAACTTAATTATGTAAGGTTCAAATACTACTTATAATAAAATAAGCTTAAATTCTATAGAACCTAATTAGTAAAAATAATATTTGTTAATTCTTATTTGGATAAAAATGCGTTTATATTTTGAAATAAATATAAGTTGTGGTTTACGAGAAAAATTTTATGGATTAGCTTAATAGCTTTAATATTTTTTCCCTATAAGGTGATTCATTTATGGCATCATTTAAGACTTTTTGATCTCTGGCCTTCATATCTTTTGGCAAACTATTTTGAGCCTGTAATCTCATTGCTATAACTTGTTTTGCCACATTATCTGGTAGAGAGGAGATAATTTTTAAGTTTATTTTACAAACGTTTTTATATTGATTATCGTTTGCATTTTTCTGCAATTCTTTTAAAAATCAGTTAAAGCGTTAACCACTTCTTCTTGTTTTAATCCCAATAATGAAGAAAATACATTTTTTTAAAACTTCTTCTTTTTTATCATCAGGAGAGGACAATAAACCTTTAACATCTAAAGACATGAATATTACCTATTTTATAATATGTTTTATAGATTAAAAATTTATGTATTAGCATTTTTATATTTTTTATAATTAATGCATTTTTTAGAAATTTCATAAAAATTATCTATATCTCTCAATGTTATTTTATTATATTCTCCATTTTTATCTTTGTGCAATAAATATTTCTTGTATATTTTTGTCTTTATATCATTTTTGTCAAAATTTTTTAAAATCATCATAATTATATCCTTTACCACTTCATTTTCACATAATAAAAATAAATCGTTTGGTTCATTGTTTTCTTTTTCACCTATTTTGTATAGGCAATTAAAAGCTGTTTCATAGTAGTTGAGAAATTCTTCGTGGTTTAATGAATAATTATAATCAAAATATAGAGTTGACTCAATACAGCTTTTGCCAAGCCCTTTTTTAATTAAGTTTTTAATGATTATTATTATTTTATTATCGCAATTATGTTCACTCATAGCTATCAATTAAAATATATGAATTAGCATTAAAATATTATTAGGTTTGGATTTAATTGAAATAAAAATTGTTTTAATATTATACAGCAAAATTACAAAGTAAATTAAGCACATTATTGTTTTATTAAGTTACATGTAACCTAGCCTTTTTAGTCTATCTTTAACTTTTTCTTCATCTTCCTTTGACATAATTTCTCCAGAAGACTGTTGGAGAAGCTCATTTAACATAAATTCTATCAATTCTTCAACTGTATTGAAAGTTCCTTGATCTTCTAGGTATTTTTTTACTTTATCATATAATTCCTTTGATATATAAACAGTTTGTTTATCTTGGTTCATCTTAAACACCTAATTTAAATTTATTTTTAAAGATATTAAAACTTTCTCCAATAGGTATATCTTTTAAAACTATAGCCTATTTCAAATTTAAATAAGTAAGATAATTTATATTAAGCAAATTAAGTTTTAATTATTATAATCAGCCTCTTATATAAAATTTAAAATATAGCTTATAAATATTAAATAACTAAAGTTTTAAGTAAATTAAGGTGCAAAAAATGTATCGTTTAGGAGTGAAACCAAATATAAATAGACCCTGCAGGGCTGTATCAATTATGAGCGGTGGTCCTGATTCTACATGCTATACAGCTCTATGGCTTTCTAGAGGATGTGATGTACACGCTTTAAGCTTTATTTATGGACAAAAAGGAGTTAAAGAAACCGAAATAGCTAAGAAAATGGTAGAAAAAATAAATTCATTGTCTTTTAATAAATTTGGAAAAATAGTAGAACATAAAGTTATTGACATGTCTTTTATGGCAGAAATTTGGAAAAATACTCAATTAACTGATAGTAATGTAAATGTGGAAGGAATATATAAACCAAGTGTTGTTGTTCCTATAAGAAATGTTGTTATGTTATCAATTGCTACAGCATATGCTTATACAATATCAGAAACATATAATCAAAACGTTTACGTAATTTATGGATCGCACTATAATGATATAGTACCTAGGCAGGACACTTATGAACCTTTATATCCTGATTGTAGCCCTGAGTGTATTGAATCTCTACAATCTTCATTTAGGATATGCCATTTTAGAGGGGAAAGAAATATAGAAATTTGGTCACCAAGTAAAGAAGGTCTGAAAAAGAGTGATGTTTTTAAATCATGCTTTGAAATTATTGGCAATTCCATTTACGATACATGGAGTTGCTATTTAAGTGAAAAATATCATTGTGGAAAATGCGAATCATGTAGAAACAGGAACAACGCTTTTATAGAGGCTGGCCTAAAGGATTGTACAAAATATTTAGTTCCTCCATCAAATCCAGAGGAGTATGTGAAGATTAATGATTACTATGTAAGAAAGGATTGTATTTAAGCTATTTTAAGAGACTTCCTTAACTTTTTCTTTATAATAAGTTTTTGATTGTACCTTAAAAGAATGATTGGTATTACAAATGGTAAAATTAGTGGAAGGCTTTTCAAAGAATCTAGGGCAATATGCTTTAGCAAATTATCATCTGGGTTAACTCTGTCTCTGTGAATTATGTAATAATCATTATATTCTCTAATATGAATACAACTTCCATCTATTAAAGTCTTTCTCCAATCTAATTTTTCTCCATTGTACTCTCCTAGAGATCTTTTGTAACCTTTGGTTTTTGGTAGCTGTGTATTTGATTTTCTTATTAAGATATGGTAATGAAAAGGTTTATGCAATAAATATTGTTCTATTTCGTCTAAATCCCTTTTGTTTTTGATTATTTCTGATACGTTTTCCATTAATTTACCCTCTAATTTTCTTAAACTCCCCTTTCAATAAGCTTATGTTTGAGGATTTTTAAAAAAAAGTATATAACTATTTTAAACTTAATTTAGTTAGATTTCTACGCTTTTTCAATTTCATTTATTTTTTCTTTTATGAAGCTGTAAAGTTTTTCAACATTATATTCAACGGAGTTTCTAACCGTATCTAATAATAGGTCATATTCTTTGGGTTCTTCGTAAGGATCATCTATACCAGTAAAATTTTTTATTTCTCCTTTTAGCGCTTTTTTATATAATCCTTTGGGATCTCTTTTTATACATTCTTCGATTTCACATTTAGTGTATATTAGAAAAAATTTTGCTTCTTCTCTTATTATGTTTTTTATTTCATTTCTAATATCTTCATATGGGGATACAAAACTGCAAATAGTAACTATGCCGTTTCTAGCTAAAAGTTTTGCTACGTTTGCAACTCTTATTAAATGTTTTTTCCTTTCTTCTTTAGTAAAACCAGCTTCTGGATCTATGTTTTGCCTAAACCAATCTCCATCTAAAATTTCAACCCTAATTCCATCTTTCTTAATCAAGTCTTTTACAATATTGCTTATTGTAGTCTTACCGCTACCTGAAAGGCCTGTTAACCAAATCACTAATCCTTTTTGCAAGCACCTCATATTTATGACCCTTTTCTTGAAGAGCAATTTCACTTTTGATAGCTTTTTAATAATTTTCTCTTTAAGGTATATAAGCTTAACAAAGGTAGTGAAGTATATATTTTCTTAATTAAATATTATTAAACTCTTAATTAAATTTAATTAAGAGGTGAGAATGTGAAGCAAAGAGTAGGGGAACCTAATACAAGATACACGACCGTTTCAATTCCCATAACTCTTTATGATAGGATTAAGAATTTAATTCAAGGTACGGGATTTACTAGCGTTTCTCAATTTGTTATTTATGTGTTAAGAGATGTAGTTGCTAACATGGAGCAGGAAAAAATGTCATCGACGATATCAGAAGAAGAAAAAAAGGAAATAATTGAAAGACTAAAGAATCTTGGATATATATAGGTGGTTATATGGTTTCTAAACCTCATGGAGGTAGACTTATAGATAGAACAAGAGTAGGAAAGTCATTAGAAAGGCTAATAGAAGAATCAAAAAGCATGCCTAAAATTAATATTAATGATAGCAGAGCATATGACATATTAAATATTGCATATGGCGTTTATTCACCTCTTGAAGGTTTTCTGAGTTATAATGACTATGAATCCGTTATTAAAAATATGAGATTAGAAAATGATTTACCGTGGACAATACCTATTATATTAGATGTTGATGAAAACGATTTAAAAGACATAAAAGAGGGAGACGAGGTTTCATTAGTATATAACAACGAAATTTTGGCCGTTATAAGAGTAGAAGAGATCTATTCGTGGGATAAAAAAGAGTATGCTTATTATATTTATAAAACAACTTCGCGAGAACATCCAGGAGTTAATAAAGTTTATGATATGAAAAATAAGTTATTAGCTGGCCCTATAACCTTATTAAAAAATATAAAGGAACCTTATGAAACAGTAAGACTTTTTCCAAAAGATACTAGGGTACTATTTGATCATTTAAATATAAAAAGCGTTGCAGCTTTTCAAACAAGGAATGCACCTCATTTAGGTCACGAGTATGTTATGAAAGCCGCGTTAACTTTTGTTGATGGATTATTTATTAATCCATTATTGGGTTGGAAAAAGAAAGGGGATTTTATAGATGATGTGATAGTAAACTCTTATAGAGCATTATTAACGAATTATTTCCCAAAAGATAGTTATGTTTTTAGTATATTGAGGATGGAGATGAAATATGCAGGTCCTAAGGAGGCAATTCATCATGCAATTGTTAGAAAAAATTTTGGTGCTACTCATATAATTGTAGGAAGAGACCATGCGGGTGTTGGTAATTATTATGGTCCATACGATTCATGGAAGATATTTGAAGAATTTCCTGATTTAGGTATAATGCCGTTGTTTATTAGAGAGGCTTTTTATTGCAAGAAATGTAATGCAATGGCAAATGAAAAAATATGCCCCCATTCAGAAAATGACAGAGTCAGAATTAGCGGAACACAAATAAGAAACTCAATTATTAAAGGTGAAAGACCTCCAGAATATATAATGAGACCCGAAGTTATTGATGTAATATTATCATATAAAAATCCTTTTTACTAAAAACATTTCCACTTATAGCTTTTTGCTAATATGCAATATATTATTATTCCAATTATTACAGAAATAAATGTGTATTCTCCAAATATTATGTATTTATTAACATAAAATTCAAGATATTGAAATTCTATATTGTTTGTTATATTAGATATACCATATATTTTATTGTATTCGATTTCATTTTGAGTTACATTTATTTCATTTAATTCTAAATTAACGTTAACCTTTTTTAAGAATCCACTAGATACTATGGGAGAAGATGTTAAAGTATATGCTACAGGAAGTTTATATCCTATATATCCATTGATAGATCCATTAACATATAATCCCAGTTGATAACTTTGATTGTTTATTGTAAATGATCCAGTTAGCCATATGCCTTTATCATAAGTACCTAAATTATATAAAGAAAAAGGATATGATAATCCTATCATGGCCGTGTGGACGAATTTGTTTTGAGTTACAGTTATTAAATATGCCCATGTGGTATAAGGCCTATATAGCAATGAAAAACCATTTAATTTATTTACACCAATGCTTATATACCCCTGATAATCATTTAAACCTACAATAAAAGAATTATTGTTAATAGGATCGCTTAAAAATCCATATACAGAATTATTGTTTATAGAGCCTACCAAATATATGTTTTTGTTGTAATAAAATATGCCGTATAAACTAATGAATGTAGGATAAGATATAACATAACTTTTATTAATGTTAAAAAGTAAGACATTATTATTGTTAAATGTTATAAAATAAGTGTTATTATAAAACTCTATGTAACTTGGCGTTCCTATGTATATATTCGCTTTATAACTTTTTAATATGCCATTACTTACATTTAAGAAACCTATATATGGATTTATCTGACTAATCCCAGAAAATGCAATTTCATTTTTTGTACAGTAAAGAGCTGTAGGCGATTCATCTAATTGATAGACAACATAACTACCATTATTATAAAAAATAGTTAACGAAGGATTCTCATTATAATAGCCTGAAAGAGCAATGTAATAGTTTTCGTAACTACATGCTTCATTTGTATCTAAATGATTTATCATATATTCTTTATTATTAATTATTATATATGTCTGACTATTATTGCTTAATATGCTAATTTGTTTATTGTTTTTTGGCGTGTAATATATCAGATTCAAGGTTGTTTTTATCATTATACCTTGATCTAATTTATTGTATATTCCATACAAAGAAAACATGAGAGATCCTAAAATTAAAAAGGAAAAAATAACTATTAACGCTAATGCTCTGCTATATAGCATTAACTACACCAAAAGTTAGAAGTGTTTCTTAATAAATATAGCTAATACTGCTGCCAGTACAACCACAGCTATTGTCCCACCTATAGCTTCTTGAGTTGTTATGCTAGAATTATTGTTAATAGTAACGCTGACCTGGCTTAAATTACCTATTATTGTTTGATTTGGTTTAACCTTTACTCCTATGCCAATTAGTGTTACTTTAACATTATTTATTGATAAAACTTTATTTGCTGCTTCACTGAAACCATTTTGTTGCAATATTTCCGATACATTTCCTATTAGGTAATCAACACTAACTAAGTTTTCTTTTGGCGTTGTTGAACCTTTATACGCTATTTTTGGAGTCTCTACACTATAATGACTTTCGTTCCCGTTAAGTGATACGTTTAGCTCTAAGGAACTTGGAATAATTATTTCATAATTGTCGTTTATATATTTTATTATTTCTGCCGAAGCATTTAATGCGTTTTTGATTAAAGATAGGTTGTATTGACTTATTGATTGTATATTTAATGATGAGAGTAATGATGATAAATTAAAGTTATATGGCATAGATATTGATGTTAAATCAGCAGTTGTATTCATAAATACGTTTAAATTAAATATACCGTTTTTGGTTATTGAATATGAGTTTATCTTTACAAATTTAGGTTTAAGGAAGTTATTAATTAGATTATTAATTAACATACTTGCATTACTTGTTGTTGCTTCTGTCGAATTGAAAGTTGCATTAATCATTATACTTACTGAGTTTAAATTAAAATTAACATTATAATATGTTATGTTTAATCCAGTTATGTTTAAGTCTTTTAATAAAGAAATACTTGAAAGTTGAGATAAATCATTTAAATTGATATCTTGGAAATATTTTGTAAAATCATTAGGATTCGTAGAAGGATTAAAAGAATTTTCGTCATTTTCATTATAGTTAAATAGATTATTGAAATTACTATATAGCTGATCACTCATTTCTTCATTTGAATCATTAAATGAGCCTTGCCAATTTGCGGCTATTGATAGGTTAATATAATAAATTTTGTTTGATGGGTTAGCAGTTATCATTAGATAACCATTTGATGTTATGTTAAAATACTGAGTTTCATATAAAGCGGAATAATTAGATATTCCCTTCCCTCCATTAGAATTGTGATAATATACAAGCTCACTTAACCTATATTTATTATTTTCAACGGATTTTGTAGCATTTAATTTTAGTATCTTGTATCCATTTAAAAATGACAGACTCAAACTTAGGTTTCCATTACCCTCGTAATTTATATATTTTGAGCCGTTGAACAAAAATGATATTGAATTAGGATATACTAATATATAATTGTTATTCATGTTTTGTGATTCATCGATATAATCGGCTTTTGTAGTTAATGGCAATGCAATACCAATTGCTATAATTGCTATAATTGCTATAGTTAATAGATATCTTCTAATCATATACTCACCCTATATATTGGATATATGGAGAGCGTTTATACTTTTCTCTAATCTTTTCATAGTTGTAGATATATTATACAGTTGTAAGGATAATTTTATTTTTCAGTTATAGTCAAACTGATATAAACATGATATTAAAACCTAGAAATTTTATCTTTTTCAGGTTTTTAAGGATTAGGAATTTTTTATTACCAAATTACTTCAAGAATGATGCAAAAATGAAATCATCTCTTTTCCAGTTAATCATAGGAATAGGAATCCATACACTTTCTTCTTCACCAGAGACCCGCCTTACGGATAGGGTAGTTTACTGGAATGACTAATAGTTTATTAAATTTCTGATATTTAATAAAAATACTATTAAAATAGTAAACATTGATAAAAGATCTTATGACCTTAGGTTTAAATTCTTGTATGCTATAATTAATATAGGGTGCAAAACTTGGCATATTATCAAGGATTTGAAGTCTATAAATATGATATATTTATGGATTTTAACGGTACAAAATATGATGGTATAGAAAAAATTGAGCTAAGCGCTGATAATCAAGTCGTTTTAGATTCAGTTGGATTAAAAATAAAATATGTTAAAGCTAATGGAAAGGATGTTGATTTTAAGCAAACCGAAAATGAGGTAATAATAAAGACAGGTAGCTTTAATGGAATTTTAGAATTAGGTTTTGAAGGTGAAGCCTTAGAAAGATTAGTTGGTATATATAAAGCAAAATATAATGGTGATTACGTAATTTCCACACAATTTGAATCTGTTCATGCAAGAAAAATGTTTCCATGCGTTGATAAACCAAGCTATAAAGCTTCATTTAAGATAAAAGTTAGAGTTTCTAAAGATCTTCACGTTATATCTAATATGCCTATTGAAAGAATTGATATAGAAGGAAACAAGAAGACTGTTAGCTTTTATGAGACTCCAAAAATGTCTACATATTTAATTTATTTGGGAATTGGAAAATGGGAAGAATTAAGTAGAGGAAAAATAATTGTTGCAACAATACCGAATAAATCTCAAAATGGGGAATTTGCCGCATGGTCTGCAATAAAATCTATAGATTTTTACGAAAGATACTTCGAAATACCATATATGCTACCAAAGATGCACCTTATAGCCGTTCCGGAGTTTGCTTTTGGCGCTATGGAAAACTGGGGAGCTATAACATTTAGAGAATCTGCCTTATTAGTTCCAAAGGATTCTGATTTAGGTCAAATGAAAAGAGTAGCTGAAGTAGTAGCTCATGAAATAGCCCATCAATGGTTCGGAGATCTTGTTACTATGAAATGGTGGGATGACTTATGGTTAAATGAAAGCTTTGCTACATTCATGAGCTTTAAAGCTGTAGATTCGTTTGAGCCATCATGGAATTTATGGGATGATTTTCTAAGTGGTGAAACAAGTGGTGCAATGGTAAGAGATTCATTATCTACAACACATCCAATACACGTAGAGGTCAATAGCCCTGACGAGATAGAAGCTATATTTGATGATATAAGCTATGGAAAAGGAGCGAGCATATTAAGGATGATAGAATATTTCCTTGGAGAGTCCTTTAGGAAAGGATTAAATAATTATTTAAGTCATTTTAGGTTTTCAAATGCTAAGGCAAATGATTTATGGGATTCATTGCAAACAACTACATCATATCCCGTAAAGTTAATTATGGATAGTTGGATAATGCAACCAGGTTATCCATATGTTAAAATAAGTTTAGATGGAAATCAGTTGGTATTAGAACAACAAAGGTTTACATTAGCTAAGAAGCTTGACGATTTAACGTATGTTATTCCAATATCTATGAGTTTAAATGGCAAAAGACTAGATTTATTAATGGATGAAAAAAGAACTAATATAAAAGTAGATAATATAAAATCAATTAAGCTAAACCTAGATAGGTCAGGATTTTACAGAGTATATTATAATTTTGATAATGAACTTATTGATAATATGAACTCAAAAGAAATATGGGGTTTTGTAAATGATTATTATAATTTCTTACTTTCAGGATTAATAAATAGAGAAAGATATTTAGAGATTATAAATAAATACTTTAAAGAAACGTCATATTTGCCTGTTAATGAAATATCATCACAGTTGTTTACATTAAGCTTGATAAATAAAGATGCTTTTAACGATTTATCATTAAGGTATCATAGCTATCAATACTCTGAACTAAGCAAAAAGAATGATCCCAATTTAAAATATTTGAAAGGATTAATAGCTAGAAGGCTTGCAATCTTGGATAGATCATTTGCTAAAGAGTTATCAGGAATGTTTGAAAAAGAAGTAGAACCCGATATGAGAGAAGCAGTATATACAGCTTATGCCATTGTTACAAACGATTTTGAAACGCTTAGCAAAAAATATATGACAACAGGGCTAGATTCTGAAAGGCTAAAATTCTTAAGGTCTATGATGTATATATCTGACCCATCAGTAATAAGGAAAACTTTAGAATGGGGTGAAATTAACGTCAAGTTACAAGATCTTTTATATTTATTGCAAGCTGCTTTAAACGATAAGGCTAAAGAAGTGTTTTGGGATTGGTTCAAGCAAAAAGGATTTTATTTATTAAACAAAGCATTCGAAGGAACCGCTATATTCGGGAGAAACCTGATGTGGATTATACCTATATTAGGTTTAAATAAAGAAAAAGAAGTTGAAGAGTTCTTTGCAAATGGTCCTTTAGCAAATGATGCTGGCGTGAGATCAGGTTTAGAATTATTACAAGTATATTCTAAATTAAAATAAAATTTTTAAAATTGTAATATTTGGTGTGAAAACTTATTATTCTTTTATTATAAAATAGCTTTGGGGAGAGAATTTTGAGTGAAAAGTTAAAGCCTGAAGATTTATCTAATTTATCATTAGTTTCTAGTCCTATAATTTCAAAAAATGGGCAAAAAATTCTTTTCGTAGTATCAAGATACGACTTGGATAAAAACAAATCAAAGAGTAACATATGGATTTATGATAATAATGAATATTATCCTCTAACAAAAGGTGAAAAAGACATTTGCCCTTCTTGGTCTAATATTGATAATTTAATTTCATTTTTGAGGATTAGAAAGAAAAGGATTTCATTAAATATCTTAAAAATTGGTGGAGAAGAATATGAATTATTTAGCCAAAAACAGGGTATATCAAAAATTATGTGGTCTAGTGATGGTAAAAAGATAGGATTTTTATCAAGAGCAACTAGTAAGGATTGGAAAGATTATAGTAAAAGAGAGGCATTAGTTATAGAAAATATACCTCCATATTTTAATGGAGAAGGATTTATTTATGATAGACCATCTAATTTATTCCTAGTTTCATACCCTGATGGAATAGTTTCTCAGATAACAAATAGTAAGTTTGGTGTATCTTCATTTGATTTTTCTCATGATGGTCAGAAAATAGCTTATGTCGATTCTTATGAGGAGCTTAAACCATTTTTGAATGAAATTAGAATAAAAAATTTAAAAACTGATGAGGATATAAGCATATTAAAGAACTATTCAATTTCTCAAGTATTATGGAGTCCAAAAGATGATAAAATTGCGTTCATTGGAAACAAGATGGAGAAAGGATATGCAACACATAATAAACTATACTTTTACGATTTAAAAACAGGTGAAGTTAAGCAAGTATGGCCTGGTTTAAACAGAAATATAGAAAATTCAATAAATAGTGATGTTAGAGGTCCTTCTTGTAATGAAATTGCTTACTGGTCTCATAATAATTATATATATTTCTTGTTGAGTGATCAAGGAAAAGTGAATTTATATGCAGCCAATGAGAAAGGAGGACTAAAAGGCATTATAACTCCTGAGGAATCTTCTATAGATGAATTCTCGATATCAGAAAGTGGATCTATTATCGCATATACTCAAATGTCTGATAATGAATTAAAAGAAATTTATATATATGATGGTATTAATTATAAGAAAATTACAAGTTTTAATGAAGTATTTCTAAGTTCTAAGAAATTAAATAAAGCTAAACATTATAAAACTAAATCTGAAGATGGAGAAAATTTAGATTATTGGGTTTTGTCATCCAACGAAAATAAGGAAAATGCTCCTTGGATACTATATATTCATGGTGGACCTAAAACATTTTATGGTTATTCTTTCAATTTTATATTTCATTATTTAGCAGCCCAAGGTTATACAGTTGTTTATGGCAACCCCCATGGTAGTGATTCTTATACAGAAGAGTTTGCTGATATTAGAGGAAAATATGGTACAATAGATTTTTCTGATTTGATGCGTATAGTCGATGACGCATTGAAAGGAAATAAAACTTTAGACCCAAATAAAGGAGCTGTAGCTGGAGGCAGTTATGGAGGTTTTATGACTAACTGGATTATAACGAAAACAAATAGGTTTAAGGTAGCTATAACAGAAAGGAGCTGTAGTAATTGGTTTAGCTTTTATGGGTCTAGTGATATAGGATGGCACTTTGCATCAGACCAATTAGAAATTAAAAATCCATGGGCAGACTTCGATAAAATAAAAGAAAAAAGTCCATTATTTTATTCGGATAAGATAGAAACTCCATTGCTTATAATGCACGCGTTAGAAGATTATAGATGTCCATATGAACAAGCAATGCAATTCTTTGTTGCTTTGAAACAGCTAGGAGTGGAAACAAAAATAGCTTTATTCCCGGGAGAAAATCATGATCTCACAAGAAGCGGTAAACCAAAAACAAGAATAAAATATATGGAGATTATGGCTGAATGGCTTAAAAAACACTTAGGTTAATAACTTTTTACTGGTAAAATTTACTGGTGCTATAAATGTTAACGAAAGAAGATTTAAAAAAAGTAGAAAAATATTGTAAAGATGAAATAAATACATATTTATTGTATAAAACGCTATCAAATTATAGTAAAGATAATAAAATTAAAGATGATTTGAAAAAACTATCTGAACAGGAATTAGAGCATTATAATTTTTGGAAAAGTATAATAGGTCATGAATGTGAGCCCGATATAAAACCTGGATTATTATTTAGAGTTTTATATAGATTATTTGGCCCTGTTTTTACTTTGCAAGTTCTGGAAAATAACGAATCAGCTACAATAGATGATTATAAACAATTTTTAGAAAAGCTTGAAAATGATTATCAAAAATCTATATTGAAAAAAATCATTCAAGATGAAGAAACTCATGAAAGGCAAATTATTGGAGATATAAAAGATGTAAGAGTAAAGTATCTGAGCTATGTTGCTTTAGGGCTTGCTGATGCTATAGTTGAAGTTTCTGGAGTTCATGCAGGGTTCTTGGGTGCTACAGATAAAACAATAATAGCTGGCGTTGCAGGCTTGGTTGTAGGCTTTTCTGCTGCTTTATCAATGGCTGGGGCTGCATACTTGCAGGCTAAACAGGAAAAAGCTATAAGAGCCTCAGCAGGTGCAATCGTAACTGGATTTAGCTATTTGTTAACAGTAGTAATATTAGCTTTACCGTACTTGCTATTGAGAAATATAATAGAAGCATTTGTTATTTCTCTATTTTTTGCAACTGCCATGATAAGCGGATTTACTTATTATAGTTCAATAATCCATACCCAAAGGTTTTCGAAGGAGATAATAGAAAGTTTGTTGATGTTATTCTTAACTGCTATAGCAGGATTTTTCTTTGGAGATTTAATTGGAAAAGTGTTTGGAATAAGGGCATTGATCGGCTAATAATATCAAAATAAACCTTTAACTAAAAGATTTAAGATATAAATTTTTATACGTGAACTTAAAAGCTTCAATTATAATAAAACATCATGATGAAATTGAATCCGTTAGCAATAATAATATTTACAATTCTAATTTCCTCTCTTCATATGATTGCTCCAGATCATTGGGTTCCCTTGAATGTTTTATCGATTAGAAGAAGATTTAATTATAGTACTATTATGTTAATTTCAGGTTTGTTGGGTTTTCTTCATAGCTTTGTTTCTGTTTTATTGAGTCTCGTATTAGTTTACGTTGGTTTGAATTTTTTCAATTTTATTGATATAAAATACTTCTCTGTATCAATAATATTTGTTGTTTGCATCTATATTTTATTAAGCTCTTTAAGAGAGGTAAAGGAAAATAGAAATGTTGAGGCAACATCTTTAATTGTTAGCGTTCTTCCAGATCCTGCTATATAGCCTCTTATTATCAGTTCATCGACTATGGGATTGCAGTTTCTTCTATTAATAATAATTTTGTTTATAATAACGAGTACAATCTCTCTATCTCTTGTAACATCATTAGTTAATAAGGGATTTCTTAAAGCTTTGTCTAAATTGAAGCCGTCGTCAACAGTTTCCGATAAACCGTGAAGTTTATATACTTTGTATGTGAATTTAATTATGGTGCTTAATGA
>NZ_JBMFIW010000021.1:0-29965 GCF_049974385.1 Caldisphaera sp.
ATCATCGTGCCATACAGGTATTTTCAATCTTTTTCTAGCTTCATCTAATATGTAAAAACACTTAGGGCTTTCAATATCTTCTAAGTTTATTCCTCCATAGCTAGGTTCAATATCTTCTAAAAGTTGAAGAAACCTATTTTGGTCTCTAGCCCTATGTACTAATGGTACAGCATCAACACCTCCCAAGTATTTGTATATTAAGGCTTTTCCTTCCATAACTGGATAAGCTCCTTCAGGACCTATGTTTCCCAAACCTAATACTCTCGTTCCATCACTTACAACAGCTATAGTATTCCACCTAGAAGTTAATTCAAAAGTCATATCAGGATTTTTTGAAGAAACTCTTGATGCTTCAGCAACGCCTGGAGTATACCATATAGCAAAATCCTTCAATCTCCTAACAGGTACTTTAGGAATAGTTTCCATCTTACCTCCATAGTATTTATGTAATTCAACGCTGAGTTTATACCATTCAGCAGTTGCAGATTCCCCTTCAGACAAAATACCACCCTCTACATTTAATTGTATGCATTTAAAAATAAAAATATATCTTTTGGTGTAATTAATTCATAATAAATTATATTAAAATAAAAATTATATAGAATTAAATAGTTTACTATAGATTTTTTTCCAGTATGTTTCCATATTGTTCTCTAAGAATTCTTTTGTTTGCCTTACCAGTCGATGATAGAGGTATCTCATTTACAACAACAACTTTTTCTGGCAACCACCATTTTGACATGACTCCCTTGTTAACAAAATTTTGTATTAAGAAGTTATTTATTTCTTCTGTCGTGATTTTATTTTCCCAACCTTTTTTGGGTACTATCAAAGCAACAGGTCTTTCGATCCATTTTTCATGTTTAGCAGCAATCACAGCAACCATCGACACGCCTGGATGTTGGCTAATAGCATCTTCAAGCCTCAGAGATGATATCCATTCTCCTCCACTTTTTATAACATCTTTATCTCTGTCCATTATTAAAACGGATCCATCTTCATACCATACAGCTAAATCTCCAGTATGGAACCAATTACTAAACCAGGCTTTTTCAGTCTTTTCTGGATCTTTGTAGTATTCTGGAGCAACCCATGGAGATCTTACTACTATTTCTCCTATCGTTTTCCCATCTTTTGGAACTGGATTCATGTTTGCGTCTACAACTTTTAAATCAACTAAAGGTATAGGATAGCCTGTCCTTAATTGTATTTTAAATAAATCATTATCGTTCATCTTGTTGTAATATCTGGCAGGAGGAATAGCAAGAGTTAGAACTGGAGCTGTTTCGGTTAATCCATATCCTACAACTACCTTTATGCCTTTCTTAGTTGCTAAATATGCTAATCCTTCAGGAATTGCAGATCCCCCATTTATAAACAGTATATTGCTTAGATCATATTTGTCAATATCTGGATCAGTTAAAAGCATATAAAGAATTGTTGGTACGCCTGCAAAATAAGTGACTTTTTCATTTTTAATCAAATCTAGATATACCTTTGGGTTAAATCTTCCAGGATAAACCTGTTTTTGGCCTAATAGGGAAGATGTAAACGGTAACCCCCAACTATAAACATGATACATAGGTACAACATGAAGTATAATATCGTTAGATGTCATTTTTATTTGGCCAAATGATGCAAAATGAAGAGCTGAGGACATTGCATGAAGAACCATCGCTTTATGACTATGATAAACTCCTTTTGGCAAACCAGTAGTTCCACTTGTAAATCCCATGAATGCTGGTCTATCCTCACTCAGTAATGGAAATTCATAGCGTCCTTTATGTTCTTTGATTAGATCTTCATAATGATATGCTGGTACACCTCCAATCTTTTGCGGTACCGAATCTGTATCAACAACTATTACTGATTTTATTGATTTAATTTTGGAAGCAATAGCTTCTGCTAATTGTAAGAAATCGGCATGAGTTATAAGTAGTTTATCCTCGGCTGTATTAAAGACATAAAGCAATTCATTAGGCGATAATCTTATATTAACAGGATGGAGTATAGATCCCATTAAAGGAACTCCAAAGTAAAGTTCAAAGTGCCAATGTGTATTCCAATCAAGTGTAGCTACCTTATCCAATTGTTTTATATCTAGGCTGCTCAAAGCATTTGCCAAACTTTGAGTTCTATAAATGAAATCCGAATATGTATAATGAAAAATACCTTTGTTTGTTTTATATGCTATTTCAACATCTGGAAATAAGTTTTCCATTCTATCATAAATATACCTTAAGGTTACATCATAACCTGGCCTTTCAGGAACTTTTTCTGGCATGGACACAGCAATGCATCCCTCCTAATTCTATTATGTGAATGCCCTAATTTATATTTATATATTATTAATGAGAACATTTTTAATAAACTGATTTCAATAAGTTTAATAGGAATATTAAGTATGGCAATAACTAATGTGATAAAAAAATTAGGATATAAGTATTTAACTGAAAATTATGGAGTAAAAATCTATAAAAACAATAATGGTAAAGCTTCATATCTCATATTTCAAAATGATTATCCTATGTTATTGTTAAGCAAATTAAAAGAAAAATTTATAATTTATAATAGATTTTTTGATTTTAAAGAGAAACAGGAATATAATGGAGATATACTAGAGCCTACAAGTTTTAAAAGAATAGGTAGAATAAGCTTTTATGTTTCCAATGAAAAGAAAATAATTATAGACAAAGTAGAAGGAAAAATTAATTTTACATGGAACTTAATAGATTTACACGCTCCATTAAACATTGATCCAACTAAAGGGTTTATAGATCTGTTAAAAAGCTTTGGACCAACATTAGTAGGATTAGCAAACATTTACACGGATCCATTATCTCTTAATCTTTTAAGTTCTCATTCTTATTATTTGCCTCCATTAATATATGGTTATAGTAGACAAGACTTAATTAATAATTTTTATAATGGTTTAAAAATTAAAATTAAATATAATAATAATCCCATTTATTATTCTTTTCCAGAAAATAATGAATTAAGCGCTGCAATTAACATAATTAAAAAAATCGTAGATATAGGATTTTAATCCCTTATAGTCTCAAGCATAGAAAGGACCTGCCATATTCTCGTTCTAGCGTGAAATGGCATGTTAGGATCCTGAGAAATTTCATCTAAAGCAGATATAGCATTTGCTGCCTTTACACCTGCAGATAATTTAGGATCTCTCAGATAAGTCAAAGCATTGGCAGCAGCTCTTCTAATATTTCTTGGGACAGCTGTGTCATTAACTATCCCTGTCAAAATATTTATTGCCATCTTTAATTTTTCTTCTGTGCTAGCTTGGATTGACATTTTCTACCCCCCACATATTATTATTGTTCAGTGCTTAAAACTTAAACTGCACAGTTTTTATTTAGGATCCAGTATCATTACTATTTTGGTATAGGGAAAAGCTCATTACTTTAGGGTGGATAGAAGGTCAGTAATCCTATAACTTGTCTTTTAATTTTTTGTATTTATTCCACCTAATTATAATTATTATGGAGAAAGGTACTATTATTGCATCTAGACTTACGTTTAAAATAGAAAAGATATTAGGAAGTATTGTAAGAAATCTGTATACACCTAACGAAGCACCTATCGCAGGAATTACTGAACTGAGATGAGGTGAATATTTGTAGCCAATTATATATATATAGAAAGCCAATAATGAAATACAACAATCCGAAAACAGCCACAATAATAAGGGAGATACTTATTTTAAAAATAAATAATTGAGAAACGTGGGTAACAAAAGAGATTAATAATAGAAATGCTGGAACAAATCTAAGTTTATCAGTTTTTGTAAAATCGCTGCTCATTGTTTTCATCTTCAGTTTATTATTATCTTTGCTGCTATAAATTTAAATCTTTGGTATCTAAGAAAATATAAGGTGCCAAATATGGCGAGGATAAAAAAATTAATATTGGATACAGCGGAATTTCATCCACTTCATAAGATGTGGGTAAATTTAGCTCAAAATTTATCCAAAGAATATGGTTTTGATTTAGAAATTAAAACCGAAGACTATCTATTTGCAATTTCATATGGGGATAAGGATGATATAGGAATGGCTTGGTTGCCTCAAATGTTTGCTGAGCTTGATAATGGTAGGATATTATTGATTATGAGCCAATATCCTTTTGACCCAGCTACTACAAAGCCAAGCGAAGAGTTAGCAATAAGTGAGGCTAAGAAAAAAATAGAAGAAATACAAAAAAGCAACTAAAAATAATTTACAGTTTAATATAAGTATTATTTAAAAACCTTTTATACTAGGCATGATATGATTTTAATAGGCACTGATGGTGCTTAAAGGATTGGAGCGTGATAAAAAATATTTAGAGTTATTATTAGTTGTTGGAGAAATATTAGTTGCCATTATAATAATTGTAACTGTAATAGTATCATCTTTTCAAACACTTATCATGATAAGTGGCATGATTAAGATATCTTATCCTAACAAATCAGATATTTTGGAACTGATAGATATGGCAATTCTGCTTCTTCTGGCATTGGACTTGTTAAGGACAGTTATTGTAGGTATAGCTGAAAGACAAATACCTGTGAAGAATATTATTGAGGCCGCAATGATAGTAATAGTTAGAGAAATGATAGTAAATACACTTATGAATGGTTCTCCTTTATATTTGATATATTTATCGATATCATTTCTTATGATATCCTTAGCATTTATATTCATTTCAAAATTCATAAAAGATTGAGTGTTTTGATAAATTGAAGATAATTCTTGCATATTTAAGTATGTATAAGATTTTTAAGGTTCGTTGTAAAAATAAAAAGTAATCATTAAATGGGATATACTTCACGAAAAGTTAGATAGCCTTTACTTCCTGCTAAAATTGAAAAACGTTGAGATATCTTCCTTAGGTAAATTTAAATATGAGTAGCTAGAACTCTATTATACCTAAGGTATAAATTAACTAGTCCTCATTAAGGAAGTAACCCTTAAGATCTCAGGAATTCTTGTCCTTCAAGGCAAGTAAGAAGTCAATACTTTAGAACTAGATAATTCCGAATTCTTTGCTGATATCTCTCAATATTTTTGATACATTTAGGAGTTCTTTTATGTTTTGTGGATTTTTTGGTAAAACCAATTCAATTACAGGTATTTTTAATATTCTAAAGAGATTTTCCAGTAAAGCTTCTATACCAGCATTACCATTATATAAGGAGTTCCTTACAGATGCCAAAAAACCGAATGCTAAGTCATAATTATACATAGCTAAAAGGTTTAACAGGTTTATAGAGTTAATCTTTAATTCAGAGCTTTCTATATTACCTATAATATAAACATAGAAAGCGAATCCTTTATTTGTAACATTACATTTCTCTCCTAAAAATCTACAATCTATATAATCGACTGGTATATTATTATGACTGTATAGTTTTTCTGTTCTAAGTTCAGTTTTTAAATTGAATTCTATATTTGCGAATTTGTAAATAGGTATTTTTCCTAGTTTGGTGATTACTTTGGCTACTCTCCAATAATTTCTTTCTTGATATTCACTTAATCCAAATGATCTCAGTAATTTTGAGGTTGCTAGGGGTGGATCCCTACACCTTATCTTGTATTCGATACAATGTTTTAGTATAATGTCAGCACAGTTAACTGAAGTTTCAATGAAGCTATTTGGGATTTTCATAGTTGCACCAAAAAGTATAGCGTTTTTTTGAATATTTTTATCTTTCTGATTCATTTATGAATAAAGTAAATAAGTTTTTATATTTGTGTAAAAAGTTAAAATTCCTACTATAATAGCTTCAACAGATTCTATATAGAAAGAAGACGTGTAACTCTAGCATATAGTAATGCTAATATTCAGAGATTCTTTAATAATAAGGTGTCTAATAATTGTTAAATTTATTAAATATATATTTTAATCCCTCGGGCTTGCCGATCATATCAATGTTACTTGCAGAATCTTGCGGATTAAGTGAACCAAACCTATAAGGTACGCTTCTGTAAAACCGGTCTAACAAACAATCTAACCCTTGACTAAACTAATAAATATTAGGAGCAATTTTCCTACGGTACCATAATACTATGAGAAGGAATCGAACAATATAGAGTATTATCCATAAAGTGAGATAAATTCCAGAGATCCAAGGGAAGGCCCCTTTTATGCCAAGGAATGATCATATTTTCATGTGTTTATCTTTTCTAGACGAGGCGAACGGATATGAGTGTTTTAAAATTTAGTATAATGCTTTTACTAAATTTAAAATAAAAAGGATTATTGGAAAAGCCAAATATAATATTTATTTTACGAAAGCTCAAGCCGCAATAAGATCAATAAAATATACTAATTATTTTTTAGAATGAATAATCAGATTTTTATACCTGTACATAAATTTTTAATTCTAAATTTCCTAAAAAGAGATAGGTGGTATTGTTGATAGATCCTGTTTGTGGTATGGAAGTTGACAATAAATCTAAATTCAAAACGTTATATAAGGGAAAAGTGTATTATTTCTGCAGTGAAAATTGTTTAAATTTATTTAAAAAGATCCTGAAAAATATTTGAGAGAAGGTCCAAAAGGTATGTAGTTATTAGTGATATACAAATGGATAAGCAAAAAACAAATGGAGAAGATAAATTAAGAATAAAAAAGAGCAGCAGATAAAAGTTATTGGAATGCATTGTGCAACATGTGTTTCTACTGTAACAAAAGCTGTAACTAAGGTTAATGGAGTAGAAGACGCTAAAGTAAATCTCGCGACAGCAGATGCAAGGATTTTTGGTTCTAATTTAAAGCTAAAAGAAATAGTTAAATCTATTAGAAACTCTGGATACGATGTTGCCTACACAAAAACTTGTTGGAAAGATAAACATAAATCCCGAAGAAGTTTCAAAACTTAAGAATTATGTTGAGAGCATTGATGGTGTAATAGAGGCTAATATATCAGCAAATGGTTTGATTAAGGTAGAGTTCAATCCATTAGCTTTATCATTAAATGACATAATAACTAAAATTAAGGAAAAAGGATATAATGTAAACATAATAGAAAAAGAAATTAAGGTTGAAGAATTAGAAAAAAGGAGTTTTATAATATGCTTTATAGACTTATTGCGGGTATAATTTTTTCAGCATTAACGATTTATTTAGAGTTTACAGGTTTTTCTTTGTTTGTATTACTATCATCAATACCTGTTTTCTTTTACTCTGGATATAATTATCATAAAGGAGCAATAAGAGCAATAAGAAATAGAACAGGAAATATGGACGTTTTAGTATCTTTATCCTCATCAATAGCGTTCTTTTATAGCATATATGCAACGATTGTCGGTATACCAACAATAGTAGATGTTACAGTTTTGCTTATAACATTTGTACTGGTAGGGAAAACTTTGGAGGCATATTTCAGATATAAGTTATCATTATCAATAAAGGGTAATGTTAATGCTAAGGTAAGAAAAATAATCAATAACGAAGAAAAAATTGTTGATGTTTCAGAAGTAAATGTTGGAGATATAATAATATTGAAAAATGGAGATCAAATACCTGTGGATGGAATAATAGACGAAGGAGTTGTAGAAGTAAATGAATCAGTAATAACTGGGGAACCTTTACCAATTAAAAAAGGAAAAGGAGATGCTTTAATTTCAGGCTCAACAATAGTTTCAGGGTATGCTAAATTATATGTAACAAGGTCAGGCGAAAATGCTTATATCTCTCAAGTTGCTAAATCAATAAGGGAGGCTCAAGCCATAAAAGTTCCAATACAAAACTTTGTTGATAAGGTTTCATCAATATTTGTTCCAATAATTTTAATTGTATCTTTGTTTTCTTTTTTAATTTGGCATTTCATTTTGGGGAAAAGCGCTTTTGAAGCTTTACTATTTTCAATAGCAGTCTTGGCATCTGCATGTCCATGCGCATTAGGTCTAGCAACTCCAATGGCTGTTGTAGCTATGATAAATAAAGCAGTTAAAAAAGGTATAATTATAAGAAATGGGGAAATTTTGGGTAACCTAAAAAACGTTGATACAATGGTTTTTGATTTAACAGGAACTTTGACTGAAGGAAAAATATCTATAAAATCTTACAAGGAGTTTAGAAAAGATGCTTTAAAATACGCAGCGAGTGTTGAAAGCCTTAGTAATCATCCAATAGCTAAGGCTATTTCTGAATTAAGCAAAGAAAAAGTAAAAGTAGATGAGTTTGAAGAATTTATCGGCGAAGGAGTATATGGAAGAATAAAGGACGATACTATAATTATTGGTAAAAAGGAATTTATTAAGCAGAATTGTGAGTTGAAAGACAGGGAAAATGAGGATGGTGATATATTTATTTGCATTAATAATGAAATTTCTGGTATAATAAATATTGAAGATAAGGTAAAAGATGGAGTATATAATTTATTAAATAAATTAAAGAGCCAAGGCATAAAAGTGATAATCGCAACTGGCAAGGATAAAGTTGAAGGTTTTAATGATATAGAGATTCATAATGGTTTAAAGCCGGAAGATAAAGTCGAGCTTATAAGGGAATTAAAAAATGAAAAGCATTACGTTGCATTTGTTGGAGATGGAATTAACGATTCTCAAGCATTATCAGAAGCAAATATAGGTATTGCATTAAATTCTGGTAGCGATCTTGCAAAAGTTGCAGGCGATGTGGTTTTAAATGATATAAACTCGATTCCTGAGCTTTTCTCAATTTCTAATAAGCTAGAAAGTAAAATAAAACAAAATTTAGCATGGGCCTTTGGATATAACAGCGTTTTAGTTCCAGTTTCAGCTGGTATCTTATATCCGCTAGTTTACTTACCTCCACAATTTGCAGCCTTGGCAATGAGCATGAGCAGTGTCATAGTTTCTATGTGGTCTTATGTGTAACAAGTTCTTAAAACTTAAATATTATTAGTTATGATTCATTATAATGATATTTGTGGTAATTACCTTTTAGCGAATCTAATACCTCTCTTATCCAGTTAGATTAAGAGATTATGGGTAAATTTCAATTATACTATGCACTAATAAGATCTAAATTGTAATTAAATGAATTATTAATTTTTGTTTTCTGTATTATTAGATGGCCACTATATGTAATATAGAAACAAAAGTGCAAGCATGGACTATATCAAGGTAACTGTAAGAGCAATAGGAAATTAGATTTGAAAGTAATTTTTATAAATAGAGTTCATTTTTTAAAATTAGTATTCCTTTTAATACTAGATCTTGATATTATTACTCCTATAATCATTATAGTAAGTCCCAATATTTCCAATGATTTTGGTATGGTTTTATAAAGAGCGGCTTGTGTTATTGTTGTAGCTACAGGTATTATATAAGCAAGCATTGTTACTTTTCCAACTCTTTCAATTTTTAATAAATAATTCCATGATAAAAACTGAAAGGCACCACCAACAGTTGATATATAGACTATACTTTCTAATAATCCAAAGGATGGATCAAAATAAAACCCGCCTCTAATAGTAATCAGATCAACTATCCCCATAAAGAATGATCCTAATATAAATTGTGTAGCATTTAGTGATATAACATCATATTTAGATAGTTTCCTATAATATATACTGAATAAAGCCCAAAAGATCGCATTTATTATTGTTAACATCATTCCTATTTTAGTTATACCTTTTAGCAAAGGAATTCCATAGATTCCAAGCCCACTAAAGCCTATTATTAAACCCAAAATTTCGTATTTGTTAGGTATCTCTTTTATTATTATTGTTGCTAAAATTATGCTAAATAAAGGCATAGTATAACTTAACACAGAAGATGCAGCAGGCGATACGTATATAAGGCCATATCCCCAAAAAAGTGTGCTTGTTGTTGTAAATAAAGATAAAATCAAAACATTTTTATCTAATATAAATTTTCTTGAAATGGAAAACAAAATTAAACCCGCTATAAAATATCTAATCATCATTAATGTTGGAGGATTGGTATAAGATACTCCTATCTTTGCAAAGAAGTATAGAAAGATCGAAGCTATGGCATATAGTGTAAACATTGTCGCAAATTCTTTCTTAATACCTTTTCACCATACTTTAATTTTAATAAAGGATTTATAAACCTTTTAATTTTAATAAAGATATTTATATTAATTAATAAATTAATTTTTGTAAAACCTTTTACTTCTTAAATTTTTTTAAGCTTTTGCTAAGAATCAACTATATGGTGATAATAATGTCAGAAATTATAGTTGGGAATCCAAAGACTCCAAAATGGTCTTCAATACATAGTCACATATCTGGGTTAGGATTAGATGAAAATGGTAAAGCTAAGCCTGTAGCAGATGGTTTAGTTGGTCAAGTTCAGGCTAGAGAAGCATGCGGTTTAATAGTTGATCTTATAAGGGAAGGGAAACTTGGAGGTAAAGGTATATTATTTGCAGGCCCCAGTGGAACTGGAAAAACTGCACTAGCGGTAGCTATTGCCAAAGAATTAGGCGAAGATACACCCTTTGTTTCGATAAATGCTAGCGAGATATTAAGTGCCAATAACAAAACAGAATTTATGACACAAGCGTTTAGAAGGGCTATAGGAATCAGGATGAGAGAAGTAAGAAAAATTATTAGCGGAGTTGTTACCGATATCAAATACCTTAAAAAATCATCCCCGTTTTATCCTACTCCTATTTTAGGTGGAGCGAAAATAAAGCTTGAGACCAAAGACGATAGTAAAGACGTGAGCGTTGGTCCAGAAATCGCGTCTCAATTTCAATCAATTGGCATAAGAAAAGGAGATGTTATAATGATAGATGAAGAGACTGGAGAAGTAAGAAGGTTAGGTAGAGTTAAAGAGAAAAGTTCTATTGGATTTGATGTAGATACAGAAAAACAAATGGATATGCCTACAGGGAAGATACAATCAACTAAAGAGGTTGTTAGAACATTTACATTACATGATATAGATGTTTCAATAGCGGCTCAAAGAGTTGCTTTTTCAATTTTTGGTTTCTTATCTGAAGAAAGAGGAATAGACGATCAAGTAAGGAAGCAATCAGATGAAATGGTAAGAAAAATAACCAGTGAAAACAGGGCGCAGTTAATTCCTGGGGTTTTGTTTATAGATGATGCTCATATGCTCGATATAGAGGCATATAGTTTTTTAACAAAAGCTATGGAAAGTGAATATGCACCAATAATTATATTAGCAACAAATAGGGGTATAACAACTATTAGAGGTACAGATGAAAAAGCCCCGCATGGAATGCCAAGAGATTTATTAGATAGGCTCTTGATAATATTAACAAGACCTTATAATGAAGAAGAAATAACTAATATAGTTAAAATTAGGGCTGACGAGCTTGACATACCTTTAACAGATGAGGCAGTTAAATTATTAACTAAAATTGGGACAGAAAGAAGCCTAAGGTATGCCTTACAACTATTAGA
This sequence comes from Caldisphaera sp., assembly GCF_049974385.1. NCBI lineage: Archaea > Thermoproteati > Thermoproteota > Thermoprotei > Acidilobales > Acidilobaceae > Caldisphaera > Caldisphaera sp. The sequence goes on from NZ_JBMFIW010000021.1 coordinate 11,391, forward strand.
TCCTGCTAAAGTTATATCAAGCAAAAGAAACTCTATTAAAGTTGACATCCAAGATATAGAGGCAGCTTCAAAGTTGTTCTCAGACATAAAAGAAAGCACAGAATTTCTTGAAAAGTATAAAGATTTAATGTTAAAATAATTCTAATTTAAGCCAAATATCCGAACCTTCTTAAAAATTCTCCCATTGATTCTATTAATCCCTTATTAAAAAATGGCTCTATATTACTTGAGACCTTTAATAATGGTGCTCCCTCAATTTTATTTTTTATAAGAGATGATTTTAGTTCATTTAATAGATCATTGGTTAAGCCTAATGTATAAATTGTGTGCTTGCTCTCTTCTTTTCTCACTATATCGTTTACCCCTTCTAAGTCAAGGCATTGAGATGCCGCAACTATCATGGTTGCAATTTTAGTTACAGGAACTCTTTTAAGGTACCCTTTTATTCCACCAGAAGCAATGTAATCCATAATAGACTTGTTATCCGGCAAAAATTTTACGCTTTCAACTTTTATTCCTTCTTTTTCAGCTTCATTTTTTAGCCATTCTACCCTCTCATAACTGCTCTCGCTATTGCTTTTAGCTACTATTTCTATACTATTGCTTCCTAGAGAACCCCTATCAGGTAGATATAAAATATTTTCAGATATTATGCTTACTTCAGCCATTAAATTATTTTCTAATTCATCTATTATATCATCTGGTAATTTCGATGTAAGTCCAATAACTAAAAGATTTGGTATAATTGCTATTATACCTCTACCTTTATAATATGAATCAATAATAAACATAGATAGATTATCTGATCTATCTCCTTTAGGAATTTCAGCAACTCTTTCATATTCATATATTTCGTCAAAATTAAATGAATCGACTAACGTATTATATATTGGTATTTCATCAATGCTTGGTTCATGGATGCTTTTTAAAACTAGTGAAAGTCCATTAGGCTTTTTTAACGATGGTTCTACATCATAAAATTTAATGTTTTCACTTATTATTCTTGATTTTAAGTAGAGCCTTTTTAGTGTTGATGAGCATTCTTCTATAGTATCATTCAATTCTGGCACCTAATCCTCAATATCAGGTTCTTCAACCACCTTTTTACCAGTAATTACTTGGTCTATACTATGTATAACGCACCCTAGAGATTCTAATAGATCTTCTACCTTTTCAAATGATATATCTTGGCCTTCTATTGTTACATTGAGCGTAGCAGTTTCAACGTCCAACTCTTTAACTGTTATATTGACACCTTCTACTCCATTTAACGAAGCTATAGATTTAGCTACTTCTATTATAGACGGTCCTTTTATTGGTTTCATAACATCTAGGACTAATCTTCTCAAAGGTGCACTCAATTTGTCCCCCTATGTCTAATTATATGGAAGATTATTAAATTTTTAGAGAAAAATAAGATAATAAGTGAGGGAGAGAAATTGGTTCAAGGTAAAGCTGCCATGAGAAGCAGTGAAAGCATTGCAGCAAATTTATTACAACAAATGGGTTATAAAATAGTAGAAATGCACAAAAAAGTTACAATTAATAATGTGGAGATATCTGATGTTGATATTATTGCAGAAAAAAATGGTGTAAAATATGCTGTTGAAGTAAAAGCTGGACCTGCCGATGTTTCTTCTATTAGGCAAATATATGTAAACTCTAAAATATTAAATATGGTTCCAATTATAATATCCAGAGGCCTAGCCGATGAAAAAGCTGAAGAACTAGCAAAAGAACTTAATGTAAATTTTATATCAGTTTCTGATCAGGTAATAACCAACTTAGATGAAATTTACGCTTCAGTAAAAGAAGCATTGGTAGATTTTTTAGATGATTTTTTCAAGTTTTTAACTCGATGTAAGAATATAGATGAAAGAGATCTAAAAATTATAAACTCTCTTGCTATATCAGAAGATTTGATTGAGGCTGCAAAGAGTTCCAATATGTCTATAGAAGATTTTACTAAAGCAATTTCAAGTCTTCATAGCAGAGGTATATTACCTAGCGGTAAATATGAATACATATCTTTGATTTCAAAACTTATGATAATTTTTTGTAATACGAAGTCATAATTTGACAAATTAAATGGTAAACCTTGTCATTTAATACGATAATACTTTTAAGGTTTATTAAAAAGATAACGTTAACAATCAAATAGGATATCCTTTTCTAAAAAGTGAGATAAGCCTTTATTCCTATCAAATTAAAATAAAGGCATTAAGGCGTCTTTCTTAAATCAATTTTAAATATGAGTAGCTAGAACTTTATTATACCTAAGGTATAAATTAACTAGTCCTCATTAAGGAAGTAACCCTTAAGATCTCAGGAATTCTTGTCCTTCAAGGCAAGAAAAGTGTCAGTTAAAATATAGTTGTTTCGTTATATTTCTGATTTTATATGGAATAGGTTTCACGAAGGTTTATTTTTACGTTAATAACAATTACATAGGAAAATCAAATCAATTAATGTTAATATAAACAATTTATAATTTTGATTATATTTTGTTAATAGGGTGAGCGTATGAATACTTCGAAAATAAAAAAGCCTGAATTGTATAAAGAAGGCAATAAAAAAATTGAATTTGCAGAAATGCACATGCCAGTAGTTATGAAACTTAGAGAATTATATTTAAAGGAGAAGCCACTGGAAGGAATTAAAATATCAGCAGCTTTGCATGTAACAAAAGAGACTGCAGTCCTTATTAAAACACTTCAGTTATGGGGAGCTCAAATATTTCTGTCTCCTAGTAACCCTCTATCAACGCAAGATGATGTAGCTGCTTCTTTGGCAAACATTGATAACTTGATCGTAGAAGCTTGGAGAGGAATGACTAATGATGAGTATTTTATGGCTATAAAGGATGCTGCAAAGTTTAAACCGGATATAGTTATAGATGATGGTGCAGATCTTCATATAACGCTTCATGAAGAAATGCCAGGCGTAGCTGAGAAAATATTAGGAGGCAATGAAGAGACAACAACTGGTGTAATCAGATTAAAAGCACTAGAAAAAGAAAATAAATTATTATATCCAGTTATGGCGGTTAACAATGCTTTAACTAAGTTCATGTTCGATAATAGATACGGTACAGGACAAAGTTCAATAGATGGAGTATTGAGATCAACAAATATATTGATAGCAGGAAAAAAAGCTGTTGTTGCAGGTTATGGATGGGTGGGCAGAGGAATAGCCCAAAGACTTAAAGGATTTGGTGCAAGAGTTATTGTTACCGAAGTAGATCCCATAAAAGCCTTGGAGGCTGTTATGGATGGATTTGATGTAATGACTATGGAAGAAGCTTCAAAAATTGGAGACATATTTATTACTGCAACAGGAGATATTGACGTTATTAGAGCTGAACACATGTTAAATATGAAGGAAGGTGCTATATTGGCTAATGCTGGTCATTTTAATGTAGAAGTAAGTGTTAAAGACTTAGAAACTATAAGTGACTCTAAGGAAATAATTAGAGAAAACAATGTAAAATATACTTTAAGAAATGGCAAACATTTGTTCCTTTTAGGCGAAGGAAGGCTGGTAAACTTGGTTGCTGCAGAAGGCCATCCAAGTGAAGTAATGGATATGAGTTTTGCAAATCAGGCATTATCAGTTCTGTATTTAATAAAAAACAAAGGTAAGCTGGAAAAGAAGGTATACAATGTACCCTATGATCAAGATCAATATGTAGCAAAGCTTAAGCTTGAAACAATGAATATAAAGATAGACGAATTAACTCCGGAGCAAGAAAAATACCTAGAAAGCTATAAATGAGGTTAAAGAATTGCAAGATTGGTTAATAATTTTGATATCATTTATAATTTTTTGGGGATTTTTATATTTAATAGGAAAAATAATTAAAAATAAGAAGATAACAATCTATCCATTTGTATTAATAGCAAAGACAGGTATAGGTATGGAGCCAATAAAAAGCAAAAATAGAGCTAAAATATTGTCGATTTTCGGCTATATATCTCTTGCCATATCAATAGGATTAATGGTATATTTTTATTATATAGTTATATCGACTTTTATAGCAAGATATTTTGTTCCTAACTCAACCCAAACTGCAGGCTTTGTTCCATTAATTCCAGGAATAACGATAAGCTTAGATCAGCTAATCTATTTTTTATTGGCAATAGGGATAGCAGTTGTTTCTCACGAATTATTTCATGCTTTAATTGCTAGAGCAGAAGGTATACCTATTAAAGATGCTGGTTTCTTTCTTTTAGCATTTATACCAGCTGCATTTGTGGAGCCTGATGATAACAAAATGAAATCAGCACCATTTAAATCAAGATTAAAGGTATATTCTGCTGGAGTTACTATTAATTTAATTTTAGGCATAATATTTTTACTTCTGTTTGTTTATATTGCTCCAAAATTAATAGACGGTGTAAGTTTAGTTAGTGTACTCTCAAATTCTCCTGCATCGTTAGCAAATCTGAAGCCTGGGATGATAATAATATCAGTTAATGGTACCTCGACTTTATCTTTACAGTCTTTTATGAATATATTAAATAAATATGGAGCCGAAAGTAATTTGACAACGGCAAATCTAGTTTTAACTGTTAAATATAAAGGGGTTATAGAAAATATAACAGTTTTTAAGCCATACGGTATACCGAATTTGGGCATATCTGTTGTACAGGCTTTTAAGATGTCATGGCTAGTATCTATAGTATCAGCTCTGTATTTAATAAATTTAGGTCTTGCCTTAGTTAATGCAGCACCATTAGCTATACCTTTGCCTGGAGGGACAATACAGAGCGATGGTGGATATATTTTTATAGAATCCCTATCAAAAATAGGAAAAAAAGGTTTGCAAGTAGGAATAACTTTTGAAGTAATAACATTGCTTATGATATTAAGCCTTTTGACAATTTCTCCTATAAGGTTGCCATAATTTTTATTTAATAAATCTTATTTTAAATACTTTTTTAATTTAAACATATATATCAAAAATACAAGGTAAAGAGATTTAGTTTTTAGAATAGAGAATAGGTTAAAATATTATTGAACAATAAGTGGTTACAAATTGATAATTGATTAAATCTATTACTTTTTATTATAGATAAAAATTAGATTAAGTAAACTCTTTTTATATCTGTGCTAGCAAATCTATTTCTTGCCTTTATTAAGTATTTGAAAAGTAAAGAATTAATTAAAAATAGTATTTTATTCTCTTATATGATCTAAGAGAAATCAATAAATTGCTCCATAGAAGTTATAAGTTTTATTTTAAATGAAGGTATTTTAGAGAACTTATGCTTTCAATTATATGTTAATCTATGAGATTATAATAAATTCCTTTGAATGGAGACTTGCTTCTTCTAAAGATGATAAAAAGATTAGAATAAATAATAGCATGCATAAGAATTATTAATTTCTTTATTTATATAAAATCGCGGTGAGGTATTTGGTCAATGGTGTTAAAGTAGCAGAGGCATCAGTACTTATAATTATAGCTATTATTGGATTTGGATTATACTTATATGATGCAGCTCATTATTTAAATCCATTAATTTCTGGAGGCCAATATTTAAGGTCAAATCCATTAAAAATTCAGTTGGTATATAACGTATCTGAAAATATTATCGTCAATTCCTCTGTTGAGTCAGGCTGGATCCAAGTTATTGCTAGTATGTCAAAATATAATGATACATATGATGTATTAAGTTTTTCTGTGATTAATTTTGGCGGTAGCAATAGTATAGTTCAATCTCTTTATTTGTCAGCCGGAACAGGATTAGTCTCGAATTCAAATATACCATTTATAGCAAATAAGTCTTTATTAATAAATTCAAGTAAGGAAATATTTTATAATAATACGAATCCAATACCGGTAGCAGTTCAAAATCTTAATTACATTTTAACTCAAAATGGAACTAAATATTATGTTAGCTATGGTCAATATTATGATCTGAGCTCCGGTATATTAGTATATAGAACATTTAGCTTAACTGCAAACAATACTTTAATTGCTAATGGAAGTATGATACTTCAAAAAGTTTATTACTTAAGCAGTAACAATTCATATATAAATCCATATATTTATGCAGCTATATTATTGTTATTAGGAATAGTTACTGCTGTAAGTTTGTTTGGAGCAGTCATTTTATTATCAAGCTAACACAATTTCTTCCGGAAAGCTATCTTTTAATATCCATCCTTTAATACCGATTTTTGATATTATTATCCATGGAATAGGCCATAATTTCATACCTTCAATGTCTTTTAAGCTAGGTATCGGTGAACCATAGGGATGTGTATGATATAATGATACCACATTTAATCCATAATTTTCTGCTAATAAATGAGCAACAATCATATCATATGGATTTGCTAAAAATTCAACTTTGCTTTTTAATATATTTTCTACTGGCATTGCAATTTTTGTATAAATAACATCATCTTTTCTTTGTCCTATTAATACTCCTGTCTTTTCTTCTTCATATTTTAATAGATATTTCATAAATTGAACTATGTTACCTAATAAAATTTTCAAATCTTATCACTCTACCTGTAGTATCTTTGCACTGAATGAAGGTACATTAATAATTGCAAAGGATGGATTGTTGAAAATTCCAGCGACTTCTCCAGGGCTTAATATTAAAACCCCGTTAACATAGTTTAAATGTGGCTTATGGATATGTCCGAAAATAATTGAAGAATAAACTTTGGATTTTGCCAAAGAATTAGCTATGGCCAATGTCTTATCTAAATCTCCAAATCCATGGAACATAAATAAGCTGTGTCCATCTAGGTTCAATATTATTGGTTGTTCTTCTATTTGTATTTTATATATATCGGCAGTCCTTTTTAAATAAAGTTTATCCCCATCGTTATTACCATATATTGCATAGATTTTTTTATTTTTCAGTTTTTCTCCTAAAAATTTTAATGTAAAAGGAGAAATAATGTCTCCTAAATGAATTAATGCATCAATATTAAATTTAATTAATTGATTTACTACTTTTTCCAAGTTTTTAATGTTATCATGACTATCGCTTATAACACCTAAAATCATTATTCCACCAATTAATTTTTCATATAAAAAGGTAATATTTTTATCGATTTAGTATAAAATTTAACAAAATATTTTTTTGTATATATGTGTTATAACTGTTAATCTTATTATACATTGATAAACACAAAAACCTCAAACGCAATAACGTATACGGTGGAATGATTGAGTAATATATTACAAAAACCTGGAAGTAAAGTTTTGCTAATGGGGAACGAAGCAATAGCACGAGGATTTATAGAAGCGGGTGGAGGTTTTGCATCTGCATATCCAGGTACACCTTCTACAGAAATCGTGGAAACATTATCAGAAATTGCAAATTCATTAGGCATATATGTAGAATGGAGCGTTAATGAAAAGGTTGCATTAGAGTCGGCATATGGAGCTTCTATATCTAATGTAAGAGCATTAGCTGCTATGAAGCATGTGGGATTAAATGTAGCGGCAGATGCGTTGGCTAGCATATCTTATACAGGAGTAAAGTCAGGTTTAGTTATCGTTTCTGCAGAAGATCCCAGTATGTGGAGTTCTCAGAATGAGCAAGATAATAGATATTATGGGATGTTAACTTATGTGCCTGTTTTTGATCCTAGTGATCCTCAAGAAGCAAAAGATTTAACTAAGGCTGCTTTTGATTTAAGTGAAAAACTATCTCATCCTATTTTAATGACGCCTACAACCAGGGTTTCTCATACAAGATCTAATGTAATATTGGATGAAATTAAGCCTCCAAAGACAAAGGGATTTTTCTTAAAGGATAATTCCAGATTTGGCCTAGTTCCTGCTAATTCAAGGACTTTAAGGGACAAGCTTATTAATAAATGGAACTCAATTAAAGAAAGTTTAGAAAACTTTGAACCATATAATAGGATCGAAAACATTGAAAATGGAAAAGTTGCAGTAATAGCATCAGGAGTTTCATATCAATATGCTAAAGAAGTGCTTAATGAAATAGGAAATTATAGGCTGATAAAAATATCGACTCCTTATCCTTTACCTAAAAAATTCATATTGAAAGGATTAGAGGATATTAAGAGGGCATTAGTTATTGAGGAACTTGAGCCAATAGTTGAATATCAAATAAAGAACATAATTAATGAAGAAGGATTAGATACAGAAATAGAAGGGAAGTCATATGTTGGCTACTCTGGAGAAATGAGGTTAGATAGAGCAAGGAAAGCAATAAAAGAATTTTTAGGCATTCATGTTAAACAAGCCAATATAAAGAAGTTAAATCTTAGCATCCCAAATAGGCCTCCTTCTTTTTGTCCTGGCTGTCCACATAGAGGGACATTTTATTCTTTAAAGAGAGCTGTAAATTCCCTTATGATAAAACCAATATTTAGCGGAGATATTGGTTGTTATAGTTTGGGAATCAATTCTCCATACGATGAACAAGATATAATATTAGAAATGGGGGGAAGTATAGGAGTCGCAAATGGTCTTTCCCATGTTGCTGAAAATCAAGTTCCAATAGCTATAATAGGTGATTCTACCTTCTATCATGCAGGTATACCTGGACTTGTGAACGCAGTATATAATAAGTCACCCTTGCTTTTATTAGTTTTAGATAATATGACAACTGCTATGACCGGTGAGCAACCTGATCCAAGTTCTGGTATAACTGCTATGGGAGAAGAAACAAAAACAATAAACATAGCAAAAATTGCAGAAGGGATAGGAGTTGAAAAAGTTGTTGTATTTGATCCATTTAATATTAAAGAATCAACGGACAAATTAAAGGAAGTGCTTTCTTATGTTATAAAAGAGAAAAAACCAGCAGTAGCAATTGCTAAAAAAGCTTGTGCATTAAATGCAGTTAGGATTGCTAATAAAATTAAAGTTGAAATACCAATTTATCAGATTTTAGAAAACAAATGCACGGGTTGTGGCATTTGCTATAATGCGTTTGCATGTCCTGCTATATTTGTTAAAGATGATAAAAAAGCATGGATTGAGCCGAGTTTATGCACAGGTTGTGGTGTTTGTGTTCAAACATGTCCATATGATGCTATTAAACCAGTTAAAATTATTGATAAAAGGTGGAATAGTATATGGGAATAAATTCAAAAATAAATATAGTAATAGCTGGTGTAGGAGGTCAAGGAATAATAACATTATCTAAAATAATTGGAGATGCCGCAGTAAAGGAAAATGTAAAAGTTCTTGTTGCTGAAACTCATGGTTTAAGCCAAAGAGGAGGTTCTGTAGAAGTTCATTTAAGGATAGGAGACGTTTACGCCCCATTAGTTCCTAAAGGAGAGGCTGATATATTATTATCTATGGAACTTATTGAAGCGGCAAGAAATATAGACTATTTAAATCAAAATGGTATAGTTATTACATCCGATGTTATATTAAGGCCCCCAATTCCTGGCGTAAAGCTTCCAAAAAAGGAAGAGATTGTATCTGAATTCAAAAGGAATAATATAAAATATTATATAATACCTACGAAAGATCTTTCAGAGAAAGCCGGGAGTTATTTATCAGAGAACATGGTTCTATTAGGTGCACTATATAAATTAGCTAATCTAGAAAAATTTATAAGCATCGATTCTATAAAGGAGTCGATAAAAACTATGAGAAATCCAGAAATAAACTTAAAGGCATTTGAATTAGGTAGCAGCTTCATTACTAGCATATGAAAAGTTTGGTTCAACTTTTATTTCAAAACCATAATAGCTCGAGAAACCAGTAAGTTCTCTTAAATCATTTAATAAAATTTTTCTCATAGAATTCAATATAATTTTCTCTAGCCTAGATTCTTCATCATCTCCTAAGCTATAGTATCTTTTTTCAATATCACCTAATTTTTCTAATATTTCTTCAACATTTCTAGCAATAAGTTTATTTACGTGCAAATCTAATGTGCTTTCCAATCTGATGCACCATATAATTTAATTGTCATATTATATTAAAACCAGGTATAAGGAAGTATTACTATTTTAAAATTTTTGATTAAATATAATTTAAAATAAGTATAAGGTCTAGATTAAATTAATATGTAACAAAAACTTTAAGAATTTATAATCCAATTTCCAAAAGCTAATGCAGCCTTAGCTCTATGGGAATACTTATTCTTTTCTTGAATATCCATTTCCGCAAATGTTTTATTTGCATTATAAGGTATGAAAATCGGATCAAAACCAAATCCATTATATCCTCTAGGATTTTCGCTTATAACCCCTTCAATGGTACCCTCAAATACTTTAAATCCTTTTTCATAAACGTAAACAAGGCTAGTTTTAAAAGTTGCATCCCTATCTTTAATTCCTTCCATTAATTTTAATATGCCTTTAATTCCTATCGTTTTGTAAACATAGCTTGTATATGGCCCTGGAAAATTTAATAAAGACTTAATATAGAGTGCGGAATCATCTACAATTAAAGGTATTTTTATTTCATTATATGCATTTATAGCTGCATATATTGCAATTTGTTTTATGTCATCATTTTGAATTTCTATCTTTTTTGCGTTGCATTTTTTAAGTTTTATTTTAAAATTATTTAGAACTTCTTGGATTTCATTTATCTTTTCTTGATTTTCTGAAACTATACAGATTTCAAGGTTTCCATACTGTTTTTCTTTCTCCAACGTAACGTCCCCTTAGCTCTATTTCTCTTGATCTTTTAATTATTTCCTCTCCTTTATCAGAGCCTAGACAGTCAATATATCCTTTCCGAAATTCATTGAATATAATAGACGAAATTCTAGCATGGGTACTCTCAACTGCTCTTTTGTAAAGATGAATATCAACAGCTCTATCTTCTATGTTTGCAGAGTATTCTGATAAACCGAAATCTATTATATAGACCTCTTGCTCTTTTATTATTATATTAGATGTTGTAAAATCGTTATGGACTATACCAGACTTGTGGATTTTTGCAAGTTCTTTTCCAGCCAAATATGAGAACTTTAATGATTCATCGTTACCATTAATTAACAGGTCTTTAAGTGTTATGCCATAAATATATTCCATCACTATTACCCCTATAGAAGGATAAACAGCGTAAATTCTAGGTACATTGACACCATTGGCGTATACAATAGATAAAATCTTAGCTTCTTTTTTGGTCCTAGAATATCTCAATTCTATATCAAGATCTTCTTCCATGTAATCTTTTTTGGTCCTAATTTTGTATATTGCTTTTACATCAGCAAAGCTACCTAGTCTTATTTCTGATTCAGCTCCTCTTTTTAATAATTGAAATTTCAAAAAGCTCTCTAAGTTTATTAAATCGTTAAATAATACCAAGGAATATCAACCTCATCTATTCTCCATCTCTGGTTAATATATGCCTTTTCTGGGTCAATTTTTATTCCATATTTCAATTCGTACAAAGCTGTTAATGCTATCATAACTCCATTGTCTCCACTGTATTTAAAAGGTACTGGCATATAAGAGGCACCTTGTTTTAACGCCATCTTTGTTAGTTTTTCATTTAATAGTTTATTAGCGGCAACTCCACCTGTAAGTATAATCTCTTTTTTATTCGTATGTGCAACGCATCTTTCAGTTACTTCAGATATTGATGAAAATGCTATTTCTCTTAATGTATAGCAGATATCATTTAAATTATAACCTTGTTTTTTCAACCTTATGGCATGAGTTAATAGTCCTGAATATGAAACATCTTGACCTTTGACAATATATGGGAAACCTTTCATAAATTTACCTTTTTCTGCGCACAAATCAACTACATGATTACCATTAACAATATAAGGGGGTCCTAGGTTTACTTCTCTGGCAAATGTATCTAATAAGTTTCCAAGTGCTATATCTAGTGTTTCTCCAAATACTCTATATCTGCCATCAACGTATGTTGTTACGATAGAATTACCTCCTGATACGTATAGGATTACAGGATCTCTCATCTTAGTTAAATATCTAGCAATTTCCAAGTGAGCAATACCATGGTTTACTGGAATCAACGGTTTATTATACTTAACTGATAAAGCTCTTGCTACAGACGCGCCCACCCTGAGCTGAGGACCCATCCCAGGACCTAAGGCGACACCTATTCCATCTAAGTCATCTATGGAAATATTTGCTTTACTAATAGCTTCTTTTATAGCATTTCCCGCAACTTCAGAAAAAAATTGGGCAACTTCTCTAGGTAATATACCTCCCTTATTTGGGATATAGTTTTTTCTGGATTCTCCAACTATTCCTCTATTTTCGTCGAAAATTCCAACTCCAAAAGTATGGGCTGTTGATTCGATTCCAAGCACAATCAACTAGTTTCACTTTTTAATCACGAACTCTGTATATCCGCAATAGCCACATTGATATCTTTCAACTGGTTTTAAATGATGGGCCATTATATTGCCACATCTTGGACATTTCTTGTTCTTTAATACAACGCTGTTGCTTTTATAATCAACTTGATATAGTGTATGTATATACGCCTTTGGCTTTTCTTTTGCCATTTACCTCACCCCTCTAAAGTATAGCCTCCATTTCTTTCTACTATGTATTTCATTTCATACTTTTTAGCAAATTCAGGAGTATTATAAACATGTATATGTACATTGGAAAGTCCTTGACCATAGCTAGTCTGTATAGATTTAACAAATACAGATGAAATATCCTTATTATAAGCTTGAGAAACAGCTTTTCTAATAGCAATCCTAGATGGTGTTGATTTTAATTCATGATAAACCAAGCCTCTAATTTCTATCCTTTCAAACAACTTATTTTCATTTTCTAATAATACTTCTAACCATATATTGTTATCAATATTGATCTTTTTTTGTGCCATTTTTAACACCTTGGATTAATATTCACCATAAATAGACTTGCTTTTTTAGCTTATAAGTCTTTTTGACAAAAGGCTATTTTAAATGACTTCAGCTTTATTTTCGTGTTACAGAATTATGATTTTATGTATTTGTAAACATTAAAATTAAACGTATTATCTAAAAAGGAAATATTATATTTGGGTGCTGGGTATGCCTAATATATGCGCTGGATTTATTAAGGAACCTCAAATTTTAAGCATTGAAGATATAAGAAGTTATGAAATAAATAACGTATATAATGGAATCCCCCTTTTGCTTTTGATGGAAAATGCTGGAAGAGCTGTTGCAGATGCTATAGAATGTAGAATAGGGGATTTGAAAAATAAAAGGGTTATAGTTTATGCAGGTAGAGGAGGCAATGGAGGAGATGCTTTAGTTGCTTCAAAGCATTTATCTCTTAGAGGAGCGGATGTAACGGTTTATATGCTATATGATTTTAACTTGATCGAACATCAAGATACTTTGGTTAATCTTAAGAGCCTAATTAATACCAAGCAATTAAAAATAATTCACTTACAAGATCCAAATGAATACAAACCACAGGATGCTGATGTTTTAATTGATGGAATACTAGGTATAGGAGTTAAGGGTAAATTAAGAGAGCCTATAGCGAGCGCATTAAAGGCATTTAATTCTTCAACAGGTTTAAGGGTTGCAATTGATGTGCCTACAGGAGTTGATCCAGAAACAGGTAATGTCGCTGAGGGAGCAGCAATAGCTGATGTTACTATTACCATGCATTCATTAAAACCAGGATTAATTAAAGATGAAGCAAAACATTACGTTGGGGATATTATGGTTGCTGAAATAGGTATAATTAAAGACTCCGAAATATATAGTGGGCCTGGAGATGTATTATTTAGGATACCTAAAAGGCCAAAGGATGCAATTAAAGGTGGTAACGGAAAGGTTTTGACTATTGGAGGTTCATATCATTATTTTGGAGCACCGTATTACGCTTCATCTGCAGCACTTTTATCAGGAGCAGATCTATCATTTTTAGCCTCGCCGGAAAAAGTCGCAATCTCTGCAGCTCAAAATAATCCAGGTATAATTCCATTCCCTCTTGAGGGAGATTACCTTAACGAAAATCATATTAGTGAATTAGCTGAAGAAGCAAAAAGAGTTGATGTAGTCGCGATAGGCCCAGGGTTAGGTAATAAAGAAGAGACTAAAGAAGCAGTTATTAAATTGATTAATTTACTTAAAGGGAAGCCAATAGTTATAGATGCAGATGCATTAAAATCAATAGCTAATTCTGATATAAAGTTATGGGAAGAGGTAGTATTAACCCCTCATAGAGGTGAAGCCGCTTTATTAGCAGGAAGAACAGGAGATCCAGAAGAGCTGTCAATAGAAATTGCAAAGAAATATAATGCAACAGTAATAGTAAAAGGTCCTGTGGATGTAATATGCTTACCTAAAGGTAAATGCAGATATAATAAAACAGGTCATCCAGCTATGGCAGTTGGAGGAACAGGTGATGTTTTAACTGGCATAATATCGGGATTTTTGTCTAGAAGAATTACTTTAATGAAAAATGCTAATACTTTGCATGTAGTTACTGCAGCAGCATATATATCTGGGAAAGCTGGAGAATTGGCTGTTAAAGAAAAAGGAGAAAATATAACCGCACTTGATGTTTTAAATAATATACAAAATGCGATTAAAGAAACAGAGGTATATACTCGTGGTTCAGGATGATGAAATAAAAACAAGATATGATTATACTTATGATGGTTATGATGAACTTTATGGTTTAGAGCAATGGAGAAAATATGATTTTTTGTTTTCAATAGTTTTACCTAATGGAATCGTAGCTGATATTGGTTGCGGAACCGGCTTATTAATTGAATATTTTTATAATAAAGGATTATTGAATAAAGTTTCAAAATTTTATTGTTTAGATTATAGTGAGAATATGTTGAAAATCGCTCAGCGAAAAATTTTGAAATTATGTAAAAATAAGTGTATCGCGTTGCTTGGAAATGCGGAATTACTTCCTTTTAAAAATAAGAGCATAGATTTCTTATTTTCTATTTCAGTGATAAATTTAATTGACAACTATGAAAAAGCTATCAATGAATTTAGAAGGGTTAGTAAAAATGCATTTGTTTCATCTATTAAAAAATTAAGGCAAGTGAATATTAATGGAAAATTGATAGGAGAGGATGATAAAGACTTATTTTATTGGTTATAGTTTTACTAGTTTCTTTGTTTGCATTCATTAAAAAACCATGGCGGAGATATATATAATGATGCGAATGGTCCTTTTTGTGAAAATAATGTAATTATATATGAATGACATAACTTGTTATCCTTTCTTGTGCAACATGCAAAACTAGGTTCTTGAGCTAGTTTATCAATATAAATATTGATATTTACCCCTGGGTAAATTTCCACCGTTATTATAGCATTATAACTTTTATTTTCTTTTTCTGTATATTTTAGCCAAGTTCTTGGGAGTCTCAAATTGATCTCCTATATTTTATATGTAGAGAAAACCTTATATTGATTTATTATAACTTAATATAAAAATGCAATGAATTTATATTAAAGTAAAACTATATTAAATATCTATTGTCTCTTCACTTATAATCGGTATTCTTGATCTTGTTGGATGAGATTCCAAAATTTTAACGCTATATCCTTTATATAAATTCATATTTTTTGGATTAAACCTTATGATCTTATCATTTATATTGACTTCTCCCCATATAACAGTACCATATGATGTAATTTCTTCATACCATCTTTTATCATTTTTAGCTAATCTTATAAATCTATTTTTTGTCTGAACTGAATCTTTGAATGATGCTGGGCAAAAGTGAACATATATGTTGCTATTTAATTTAGCCCATTCTAAAACTTTCATAGCAGCTTCTATGGATCCTTTCGCTGTAAAAGGTCTTCTCTTATCTTCATTTAGACCTCTTGAAATTAAAGCAGAAGCATTGGGTTCAACAAACTCCATTTCATCCAAATTTACAAAGGAACCTCCATATTTTTCTACATCGTTAATAACTTTTATGGCCCAATCTTCTAAACCTTTAGCTATTGGTATTTCAGCTCCAACCCTCATATTTGTTAATTTCGATGCGTATTCGATAGCTTTTTTATATTCTTCCTTAACTGGGTGGAATCTAATTTCATCAAGGCCAGCTTTCCATAAAGATACCAAAACATCCGGAGTAGCATATCTACCGCTTGTATATAGATGTATATGAAATTCTTTCCCGAATCTATCTTTTAGCATCTTAATAATTTTTAATGTTCTTGGAAATTTTGTTAAGGGATCTCCTCCAGTTAAACTAGCACCCATTGCTCCTTGTCTCTCAATCTCTAAAGTAACTTCTTCTAGTGAACTCACTTTCTCTTCATTAATATAAATCAGATCTTTGCCAAACCTATCTTTGCTAATTGGACAATAATAACAATTGTCTCCACATATGCCAGTAACAAATATTACAGCCTTTAATCCGGGAAAGCATAGTTCACAGCCTTTTTCCATTTTACCTAATACTAATGCTAATCTTTTGTCACCCTTTATTTCACTTCTGGAAATCATTTTTTTCACTTCAAAGTCAGTTCTCTATTAATAATAAATTGAAGAAGTTTTAAATTATCGTATTATATAATATCATTATATTAATTTAATTGATTACTGATCTCTCCATTATTAATCTTTAATTAAAATTAATCTTCATGCTCTGTTAGTAATGAAATATATGTTTTAACTTAAATTACGAAATTAAATTGGATATTCCTTTATAAATTAAGTATTATAGGATTTACTTGGTTTTTTTGAAAAATAAATATGAATTAAAATATAAATTAAAGAATTTTTTTAATGTAAATACCTATAACGGAGCCTATTAGTATGTATATACCATTTAACAATAAAGAAATAATTATAAATAAAATTCCCGGTATTCCAGCAGCTTCGCCTGCATAATAAGATATTTTGAGTATTGAACCCCCCATAACTATATAATTGGACAAAAATAGCAAAGACGAAATAAGACCAGCTAAAAATGATATTATAAGTGTTCTTATATAATCTTTTCCAAAGACAACGGACGAAATAAGACCAGCTAAAATTACTAATAGCCATATTCCTGTGTACAAAAAAATATATGATAAAAACAAAGCAATTATAAAAATTAACAATAACCTTAGTGACTCTTTTATCGTTATCACCTTGAAGGGTTCAAAACAATTTCCGCTATAATATCTGATCGAGTGATATTTTGTGGGTTTTGAGCGAAAATTAACGGTAGATATTCTCCTTTTATCCATATATTTATGTAGTTATCATAAAACGCACTCAATGGATTTTCGCTTTGTCCGCCCGGATAAACTCCATAAGAGTTGATTAGGTAAAAAATTGTTTTGCCTTAAATTCTATACTGGTCTCTCACAAAACATTATGAGTAATGATTTCCTGAGTCTCAAAGATTACACACTTAACTATTGTACTCTTCTTGAAATCATTATATTCTTATGTGCAGGAACTCCTTACGAAGATTTAATACATACAGATACTAATATATACGTAGAATAGTAAATAATAAATAGAATAATATGATGTGATTAGGTATGGGAATAATAGCTAGAAAAGTGCAGAGGTTGGGCGCATCTTCATATGTAATTACTCTTCCCCATTCATGGATAGAAGCTCACAATATAAAGCCAGGAGATACGGTTTATATTGTAGATGATGAGGATAAACTTTCTATAATTCCTTCACAAAAAGATGAAGAGAAAAGTAAAGCAGTTTACGAAATGGATTTAAGTAAAATTCCTATTCCTGAAATAGCTTCTCTAGCTATATATTGCTTGTATGTTCATAATTTAGGAGATATTATAATAAATTTAGGTCCATTAGGTAAAAAAGGTGTCGAATCAGCAAAGCAAGCCGCTCTATCTCTTTTAGGGCTTGATGTATTCGAATTAGGAGAATCAAAGATTATGATTAGACCTGTTATAGATGATTCTAAAATAGAAATAAAGCAAGTTATTAAAGGTTTAGGTATGATAGTTTCTGATATAGCTGGTATGCTTAAGGATGCCTTAATGGGACAAGATGTTACACAATCTTTGCAATTAGGTCAGAAGGATTTGCTTAAATACCAGCATTTGGTTGAGAGACATGTTGTAGATACTATGCTTCATGGAAAGGGAGATGTAAGGCTTCATGCATTAGTTTTAGGTAGTGGATTATTAGGAGTCGTTGGATATATTATATTAGATGCTGCAGACAAAGCTAACAAGTTAAAAATAAGATCAGATGAAATAGTTAGTTTGGTTCAAAACATAAAGGATATATTACCTCAGTTGGGATCTATCGTAGCACAACCTAGTATAAAAAGAACTCAAGAACTTCTATTACAAACCATGGCGATAACAATGGATATAGAAGAGAGATCAATAAACTCTAAGGATTCAAGCCAAACTATAATATTAACTAAAATGGCAGATGCACTTAAGCTCTTAGATGTTATTTTGTATGTGATAACCTGCAGCGCAGCTACTTCAGAAGAATATCTAAAAAAGGTTAATAATACGGGATTCAATGCTTAATTTTAGGTGAAGTTATTTTCCCCATTAAAGATTTTGCTATAACTAGTTTTTGTATTTCGTTTGTTCCATCACCTATTTCAATCATCTTTATGTCTCTATAATATCTTTCTATATTGCTTTCCTTGCTATAACCAAAACCCCCTTCAACTTGCATAGCAAGTC